>DXJM01000474.1 GCA_019057355.1 Promethearchaeota archaeon
AAATATAGAAATCTGTATAAAGACGATCTATAAAATTTATAATCCATCTTAAATCCCGATAACGAAATGATAGTTGTCTTCCATCTGGTGTGAACTGATTTGTTTTTAAAGATAAATATATTTTAAGGCTTAAATTATCATAAAAATCAAAATATAATTTTATTTTTGGGCAGAATTGTGATAAACTCTTAAGATCTTCATCAAAAGTATTCCAAAAATAGTTATCAGATTTAGAAAGCTCTTTTTCTGGATTTATTTCATTTGAAATACTTTCTATAACATCTTTGGGAATACTTGTTTTAAGAATGACATATTTATTTCTTTTTAACCGAACGCTTACGTCGGGAAAATATATTTTTACAAATAATTTTAATAATCCGTCTAAGAGATCCAAGCTATGTATGCTTTCACGATGAGCATTACAAAGTACTAAGCCTTCGTTAATGTATATTATATGTATTTTATCTTCATATTTTATGATTAAATAGTTATTTTGATGAAAATATTCAAAATCTTCATTTTGATAAAGAATTCTATCATCAAATATTTTATAAACTCTATCCCATTGAGCTTTTGCTACAAACTTTGCTAATTTTCGAAAATCCCCATGGAAATATATATCAAAAAAATCTTCTATGTATAGGAATGCATCATTAGGCCTGTATATTACGGTTTTATTCCTGAAATCTCGTAAAATAGTATTTTTTTGAATTCCATAACAAAAATCAGGTATTTTTTCAACACCATTCATCATTCGTAAATTTAATAAAAAACGCCTATTGCACATAGGTGTTAAGGTACAAACTACTCTATCAACCTCACATTGTTTAAAACATAAATTATCTATATTTTCATTTAACATCATTATTAAATCATTAGTAGCTTTTTCATTTGTACTATTTAAAAGGAAATTTAATAGATCTTTTTTTTCAATGACATAAACGTACTATTAAAATGAAATAACAGATAAAAACAATGATGTTTAAAAAAATGATTCATATAAACTTTATTAAAAAAATAATTTTTTGATGGTCTATTTTAATGATTCTTATCAGTGTATATCATTAATTTTGCTTGTTTTTATCTTTCGTGTCCAATAAATCGTTAAAAATAGCCATTCACTCTGTATTTATTTCTTTTCAATATTTATAAAAAATTATTAATATGAAAGAATTTACTTTTTTTATAGGGATGATAATTAAACATCTTTTTAAATAATGTTACGACAATTTCTTGTATTTTATAGGGGAGAGATAATTTTTACCCATTCATTTGCATTAGGGCTAAATATCGATGAATTAAATAAGGCAAAGGAAATAATGCAAAAGGTTTCAATTTCAGATAAAATTATTAGTAGATCAATATTAAAATACCAAATTTTTCACCATCGAAAGGATGAGATTCAATATTCTTTTATAACAGATATAAATGATCCCCATAATTATATTGATAAAATACTAAAAAATACGATACATAAATTTTTACTTTTTTTTCCTGATCCCAATGAACTAAAAGAACAATTCAGTTCAAAAGAGGCTTTTGTAAAATATTTAATTGAAGCTCAGCATGAATTACATACAAAAATAGCATTGATAGGACCATTAAATTCAGGTAAAACTACTTTATATAATTTAGTTCGAAATAATGATGAACATTCTATAATGAATTTTGCTAAATCATCTACAGTTTCAATTGCGGATTTAAAATTCGATCTCTGGGATAATATATTAGATGATAATTATTCGTTATTATGGTCAAAAATCATTGGAGGCTCAGATCTTATTATATTACTATTTGATGCTTCAAATTATAACCTGAAAGTGCTCAATCATTTTTTAAGCCTTTATAAAAAAGAAAGTAATTTAGCAAAATTGTTAGTTATAGCAAATAAAACCGATTTAGTATCAATTGATGAAATTAAGAGGATAAAGACGGAACTCGACAATATCGCCATAAAAGAATTGTCGTTAATAAATTCTAATGCTAAATCATTAGTTTTTAAGTATATATCCGATATCTTACAACTAAAAAAGGGATTACCTGCAAATTTTGAAGAATTAATTAAGCAAGCTGAAAATCTAGAACAAAATGGAAATACTGTTGGAGCTATAGCAAAATATAAAGAATTAATGAATATTTGTTCGGCATTCCAAGAATTGGATTATGAAAATGAATTTATGCGTAAATGTGATGAATTAAATTTAAAATTAACTAAAGCTATTGAGGAAAGAAAAGAAGAACAAAAAAAAATTAAATTCACCCCTTTTGAAGCCATTAAATTTTCAAAAAAAGTAAATATTAAGCAATTACCAACAAAAAATCCAACATCAGCTCCATCTAATATAGTTCCTGAAACGGGATTTCTTAAAAATAGTGAAGAAAACAATTTTGAAAACCAAAAAAAGAAAATAGAATCCCAAATAATAAGGAAAAAATCAAAAAAATTAAAATTAAAACCAAGTGACATAAAAATTAATCTTGAGGGTATTATAGATCAAGAAAGATCTTCACAAATATCCACGCAAAGAGATAATGTGAATCCACCAGAATTAGAAATTGATCCCAATGCGTTAAAGACAGATAATGATTATGCCAATGCATTACAAATAATGATAACTCGAGAAGGAGGGCAATTAAATATTAATCTTTGCTTAGAATTTATTGAAAAAATCAAGAACATATTAGGAAGAGAACTTATTTTTAATGATCTTTTAATTGCTAAACAAGAATTTATTAAACAAGAAAATAAATCATAAGATCCTTTTTTTTAATTAAAAACTAAAAAGAAATCAGTAAACCAATAATAATAATAATTTATTTCTACTAAATAAAGAATAATAACAAATAGCATGCACCCCACTAGAAAAATATTTGGGATTTGTTGAATGATCCCTAATTCCTTAATGTATTCTCTTTTTAAATATTCAGGAGAATTTCCAAAATAAATTAGGATAAAGCTTATAGAAATAAAAATTAAATTAACAATAATATAAACTATTAAAAAAACTACCATAATTGTTAAAATCATGATATAAAGAGAATTTTCAGAGATATAAGCATTAGAATATAGAATCCATAGTGAATTCAACATAGTAAAGCTAAAAGTGATTGATATTATAAATCCAATTAAGAGATAAAAAAATCCAAATCTCTGATATTTCTTCCAGAAATCCCCTAATCGACTTAAATTATCATCATTCGTTTCCAACATAATGGGATAAAAAGAATAAAATAAAAGCAATCGAATTATGAATATAATACAATTATAGAATATGATCATGTTATAGTATGCATTTTGTATCCCCATATAGTTTAATATTGGAATAATTGAAGATAGAAAGATAAGAAGGTTAAAATCCATACAAATCAAATAACCAAATAATTTCTTGATTGAAAAAGTTGCCCCATTAAGCTTACCCAGAAGTTCTTTTAAAATGATTGTGATTGAGATTACTAGTCCTATTGATGAAAAAATCATTAAGAAAATTGTATTATATCGCGGTAAAAATGCAAAAAAAGATAATATTCTTATAATTTGAAAATTAATGACTAAAGATAAGGTAAAATATAGTAAAAGATGAGTGTAAGAGCATTCTTTAAAGAAATTTTTCATGCTATAGATAAAAAAGGGAAAAAATCCAAAAGGCATGCCTAATCCAATTAAAAATGATAAAGAAAGAAATAAATTATCGTTAACGGGAATTTCTATTAAGAGTAAAGTCCCATATTGTATGTATATTATAAAACAAGATAATAATAATAAAGTAGTGGATATAATAACTCCAATGATATAATATTTTAGCAAATTTAAAGGTTTAAAATAATCCGAATAAAAGAATAGCATTCCCATAAATCCTAAAATATATATAAACCAAAAAATGATAACCAATATATTTAATGAAAGAGTAAAGCAATAAATCCCTAGAAGAATGATCAAAATCAATCCGTCATGGACATTTTCATTGATCGTCAAGTCAATTTCATCTCTCGAAAAAATAAATACAATGATTCCGGAAATTAATATCAATTCTGTCAAAAAGAACGTGCTTTTTTCGAAATTCATAAAAAATAATCGTTCTACTATATTTGTCGATCTGTAATATAATAATAAAATAGTA
>DXJM01000475.1 GCA_019057355.1 Promethearchaeota archaeon
TAAATTTATAATAGAATAATGAATTATTATTCAAAAAAAAAAAAAGAAGTAAAACGATTTTAAATTAGAGGTGAGAGAAAAAAGTGCCAAGAGGAGATGGAACTGGTCCCGCAGGATTAGGATCCAGAACAGGTCGAGGATTAGGATTCTGTGCGGGATATGATACCCCTGGTTTTACTAAAGGACCGGGTGCAGGTATGGCCTGGGGATTTGGTAGGAGAGGGCTATATTCCCCTGGCAGGGGATTAGCATTGGGTCGAGGAGGAAGATGGGGCGGTGGAGGAGGGCGTGCGGGTATTTTTTATGCAGGTCCTGGTTATAACATGCCAGCCCCTCAAATAACGGAGGAGCAAAAATTAGCACTATTAAAACAAGACAAGGAATATTTAGAAGCGGAATTAAAAGGACTTCATGGAGCCCTTGAAGATATAATGAAAAAAATTAAAGATTTAGAAGGAAGTCAATAGTTCAAATGAAAATGGAAAAAGCTTTTAAAATTAAATAAAGTGAGTGTAAGGAAAATGAATCTAGCTGAATACGATTTTGATTATAATAACAAGTATGATGTTGATGGGAAACCGAAATTATGTTGGACCTGTCTTAGAAAATTTGACCAGGGTTTAATGGTGTGGAGTAAGATCAAAATGCGCAGAATTTTTTTCTGTAAGGATTGCTTGGAAAAAACATCTAAATAATTTTTTTTTTTAAAAAAAACAGAAACGAGGAGGATGAGATATATATAATGCAAGAGATTCCTGAATGTCATGAAGATTATTTAAAGGCTATTTATTTGATTTCTAAAAACAATAAGGGGGGTTGGGTTTCCAATAAGGAAATCTCGGATTTTCTGAAAATAAAGCCAGCTTCAGTTAGTAACATGTTATATAAACTAAAAGATCAAGATTTCATTTATTGGAAACCCCGCTCTTCGATTCGATTAACAGGCAAGGGAAAGGAAATAGTCCAAGAACTTATTAAAAATTACAACTGCTTGCATGATTTTTTTAAGTACATTTTAAATCTAAAAGATCCGCGGTTGATCCAGGATTTATGCTGTAAAATCGAGCATCTCATCACTCCAGAAGTTTCTAATGCTTTAGAAGACTTGATTTCAATAGAAACAATCTAATTCAATCGTTAGAAAAAAATATAGCATATTCTAAATATAATATATTCTTTATTTTATATATCATGAATCATGATCAATTGATAAGAGAGATTTCATATTGTCAAAACTGCTTCACTTGTCTTGATGCTTGCGATACGTTTAAAGTAACCAATAATATTGATCAATCGCCAAACGGGAGATTGAAGATTGCTGAACATGTATTCAAGAACGAAAAGATATCAGATAATCAATTAATAGCCCTTTATACATGCACTCTTTGCGCGTCCTGTAATTTGTCATGCCCGCAAAATATTGATATAGCAAAGATCATTCATGCTGCTAAGGTGCAACTTGTTGTTAATGGAGAAGCTCCATTAGAGGTACATGATAACATAATAAAAGACATAATCGAGAAAGAGAATTCGGTCGGGGGAAAGCCCGAAGATCGACTGAAATGGTTGCCTGAAACCTATTTGCGAGATGAATTATTTGAAGAACGAGAGTGTGACACGCTTTTATTTTTGGGGTGCATGTCATCTTTTAGAGTAAAAGAGAGTGCTACGGTGCCTTATGAAATTCTAAAAAAAGCAGGATATAATTTTAAAATTTTAAAAAATGAGCCATGTTGTGGTGAATATGTTTATTCTGCGGGAGAGTTAGAGATTGCCAAAGAGATGTTCAAGCACAACATCGAATTATTCAAGAAAAATGGCATAAAAAACATTATCGTAACTTGTGGAGGGTGTTTATATGCCTTTGATAACGTGTATCGCAAGTATTTCAAGGAGTTTGATATCAACGTGAGACATGTTGTTGATGTAATTCACGAATTAATGAAGCAAGATAAGTTAGCGTTTAAAGGTTTGAATAAGACGATCACCTATCACGATCCTTGCAGGCTCGGGAGAAAATACCATAAAAAAGCGCTTTATTCCGGGCCAAGAGAGCTATTAGAAAAGTGTGGCGTGGTGATAAAAGAATTGGTCCAGGATCATGACAAGTGCCCGTGTTGTGGTGCGGGATCCGGCATCAGGGGTGTCGACAGCACCATTTGCATTAAAATAGGGAAGGATTTATTTGATAAGCTCGAAACAAGTGAACTTGTATCTTCCTGTCCCCTTTGTGTTTTTAATTTCAGGTACGTGAATTATAAGAATAACATGGATAAAGAAAGCAAGTATATTACGGATTACGTGTTAGAATCGATAAAATAAAATTACCTTGAATGAAAATGAGTTTTGATATTAAAATTGCATTCGATAACAAGTGCGTGAAGGAAGGCTTTAAACCGGGGTTTGGATTTTCAGCTATAATATACAATCATTTTACCGATAATTATTTATTATTTGATACGGGAGATAATATCCAAACATTATCTCACAATATAAAACACTTTGGTATTAACCTGAAAGAGATTAAAAAAATCATCATTTCCCACAATCATTATGACCACAATGGTGCGTTAAGCCATTTGTGGCGTGAAAATAATAATATAACTCTTTACATTCCGGATGCATTGGAAGAATACGAGCAACATTTTCCAAATGCATGTATCCATTCATTCAAGGAGTTTACTGAAATCGAGAAAAATATTCATGTTTCAGGACAGCTTGGCACGTCGATAAAGGAGCAAGCACTGCTATTGAAATCCAACAAGAATGAATGGATAATGCTCGTGGGATGCACTCATCCTGGACTAGAGGCTTTCATTATTGAGGCCCGAAAAGTGCTTCCAATTGGGGCAATAATTGGGGGTTTTCATGATTTTAGAAAATATTCGTACTTGGAGGGCATAAGCTTCATAGGAGCGTGTCATTGTACCATGAATGTCGGGAGCATAAAAGAAAGATTTCCGGATCAATACAGAAGAGTATGTGTTGGAGATACATTTTCATTCTAATCCGCTCCTTATTTCTCCATTCGGGAGGAGATTATCTGGATGCGGTTCATTCAATTCTTCCATTTTATATCTGATGCATTCTTTATTTCCAATAAGGCAATAATTTTCAATCCATTTCGTGTCCAATTTACCTTCTTCGACGAATCGTTTTATGGGACAGCAAAAATACCATTTGCATGGATTATTCTTTTTCATCGTCGATCATCTAAAAAGTAAAGCTAAAAAGTAAAGACGGTTCCAACACTTGCATTAAATGCCTTCCACTTTTGATTTTTTTCATTTTGCAATAGCGAAAGAAATCTTTCTCCCGTGCAATGAATGGGAAATAAATAGAGATCTTCATCATTATCCTGGAATGTTTTTAAATATTCGAGCGTTTTATTAATTCGTTGTTCACTTGCTCCAGCCATGTGAAACCCGCCAATTAAGCATGTAATCCTCTTTTTACTCATTGTTTTAACATGATCAAGGGTATTCATTATGCCAGAATGACAACATCCAAGCAATACGATAACATGTTCCGAATATTCAAAAATAAGGCATTTATCATCCAAAATTGCGTCTTTTTGAATCCGATCACCTTGAAGAAAATAGAAATCGGAAAAATCTTCCTCTTCATGAGTTCTTGGAATTTCACCACTTAAGGTTATTTTTAATCCATCTTCATTAAAGACTTCATAGGCACCTTTAGAAAATATAACTCTTGCTCTCATTGATTCCACTCGATTTAAATCAATGGGTTCTTGATTCACGATTTTTGAGGATGAGAGGAGGTGGAGAATTTCTTCCCTTTTTTTTCCTTCCAAATCGCTGTTTTTTACATCCTTTGATCGCTTAAAAAATCGTTCTTGTCTAGCATCCTCGTGGCAAACAACAGAAATATCCTTATTAATTCGTTCAATTAATGGATAAAGTCCTCCAGAATGATCATAATGCCAATGGGATAGTAAGATTTCATCTATATCATTAGGATCATGAGCTCGAATGTCCATGTTATGCATAAATGTGTTATTCACGCTTCCTATATCAAAGATGATCGACTTGAGCAATTTTCCCCCCCACTCATTCGCTCGATCACTAATTTCATAAATATTTATCAGGAAACCCAAGCCATGTTCTGCAAGCGATCGTGTAGCGAATAATTTATTAAGCTCGACAAAATCTAAAGGAATATCTTGAAATGGCATTATTACATTATTGGTTAGCAATTCAATTTCAGAATTAATCATGAGATGAGATCAGTTAACTTGTTTTATTTTTAATATTATTCAAAATA
>DXJM01000476.1 GCA_019057355.1 Promethearchaeota archaeon
TCGTTTATTTTCTCACATGATCTTATTATTAATAAAAAATTATTATCAAACAAAAGTGAGGATAAAAAATGACTATAATAACAACCAAAAAACCTTTTGAAGAAGTTCTTGGGGCATTGAAAGGTGCTAAGAAAATCACGATTGTTTCTTGTGGGTCTTGTGCCGCAATGTGTCAGACAGGTGGTACAGAAGGGGCTGAAGAAATGGCCAAAAAATTAGAAGAGCAAGGGTTTCAAATCAAGACAGTGATAGTCCCAGAGGAAGTGTGCGATAATAGGGTGATGCTCAAGGATTTCAGGAAAATTGATGAGGATTTAAATGACACCGATGCCATATTAACTTTAAGTTGTGGACTCGGAGTTGCAAGCATTGTCCAGACTCTTGAGAAAAAGCATCCCACCATTCCCGTGTTTATCGGAACCAATACCGAGTTTATGGGCATGACGGAAAGAATCGGAAGATTTTACATGCGTTGTCGGGGTTGTGGTGACTGCTTGTTGAATGAGACGGGTGGCATTTGCCCAATAACCACCTGTGCAAAATCACTCATGAATGGTCCTTGTGGTGGCATGGTAAAGGGAAAATGCGAAGTCGGTGGTTATGAAAAGGATTGTGGGTGGATCTTGATTTATGAACGATTAAAACAATTGGGACGAATGGATTTATTTACCAAGTTGAGAGATCCCGTGGATTGGAGTGAATCAGGACACCAAAGAGAAGTTATTTGGAGGTAGAATAAAAATGGCAGAAAAAAAATCATTTTCTAAATTAGGAGAAGCACTAGCAAGGGGAGATTTCATTCTCACGGGAGAACTTGAACCAGAAAAAACCTGTGATCTTTCGCATTTGGTTCAAGAAGCTAAAGAAATGGCACCTTACGTGGTTGCAGCCAACGTTACTGATAGTCCCTTAGGGATTGTAACTATCAATAGTCTTGCAGCTTCAGCCATCGTCCAAAGAGAAGCGGGTTTAGAATGCATCTGGCAATTGACAGTGAGGGATGTGAACAAGTTAGGGATTGCAGGGATGATAATGGGTGCGGAAGCATTAGGAATTCACAATGTTCTTTCACTCACGGGAGATCATCCTCGATTGGGAGACATGCCCGAATCCAAGCCCGTGTTTGACCTCGACTCGGCCACATTAGTAAAACTTGTGAGAGAGATGGTGGATACGGGGAAAATAAACGGTAAAGATATAGAACATCCACCTCAATTACATGTTGGTGCTGCTGCAAATCCAAATTCCGATCCAATGGAAGCTGAAGCCTTGAAGATTGGGAGAAAAGCGGAAGCAGGGGCAGAATTCATACAAACTCAAGTTGTATATGACCTCGACAAGACCATCGAGTTTTTAAGGGCAATCCAAAGATATAATGTTCCCGTATTGCTCGGATTATTTCCCATGAAAAGCTATGCAATTGCCAAGGGATTTGACATGTTCGTTCCGGGAGTGGACGTCCCTAAGGACATCCTTGCTAAGTGGAAAGGCATTAAAACCGACATAACCGATAAAAAGGCCCAAAATGAAGCTTACGATCAGGCTAATTATGAATTTTTCAAGCCTTTGGTAACCGAGCTAAAGACCAAAAAGTTATTAGCGGGAGTTCACTGCATGGCAGTGCATTATCCAAGAATTTTTCCAAAGCTCGTAGAAGTTATCAAAGGGTAATTTTTTTTTTTTTAACTTTCTATTTAACGCCTATTATTTGAATCTGCTTTCCTCTTCTATCTAAATCGATTCATTTATATTATACTTATTTTTTCTATTTGGATGTAAAAAAATTGTTCTGAATGTTAAAAATAAATTTTTCAAGTGCTTTTATGGAAGGCGAATTTAAAAAAAATGTAAGATTCTTTAAGTTAAGCTATTCAGGAGCCTTATTAGAAGTTGAAACCGAAACTAATCAAAATAAGCTTGAACTTTTTAATATAAATAATATCATTGCAGTTCATATAAAAGATCAAAAACGAATGTATATTTGGGTAGGGAAACAGTCAACACAGAGCTTGCAATTTTATATTTCGAAGATAAGATTTATTCTATCTAGAGAATATTCTGATCTTGTAACACTAAGATATATTTATACTGACTCCGGGGCAGAAGGTTTGGATTTTTTTGATTCTACAGGACTATCAAAAAATGAACTCCATGAACAGTTAAAGTTCCAAGAAAAACTATTATCTCCAAAAGTTTCGGAAATTAGTGATCTAAAAAATATGGCTGATGAGTATTTCATGGCGGAAGACTATGAAAAAGTTATTGATATCTCACAAAAGTTAATTGAATTAGCTTATGAAATTGGAGATGAAGGACTAAAGAAAGATCAAAAAGAATTCATTAATGAAGCCCAACTGAGGATGAATCTTAAGAAATTGATGAAAAGCGCCGAGCAAGAATCCGAAGAAATAAATCAAGCATTCTTGGAGCTAGTAACTTCTGAAAAAATCATTGCTGCTCATGAATTAATCGAAAATTTTAAATTAAAATATAAAGATATTGAATTAACCTCAATTCCTGAAATTGATGAGATTCTCTCGAAAGAACAGAAGATTTGGAAAGCATTTTTAATTGCTCAAGATGAAATACTTGGAGAAATTGAGGTATTGGAAAAAAAAATTCTTTCTTGTATTGAAAAACAAGAGATTAATGAAGCTGAAGAGCATCTTCATACGGGGAAGAATCTACTAAAAAATGTTATGGATGAGACCATTCAAAACAAATGGAGAGATATTGAACAAATATTTTTAAAATCAAGAGCAGATCATGATGAGCTGATCCAAAATTCTAAAAATATTATCCAAAAGTTACAGGAAAGCTTTATAAGATATGAAGAAAGTAATCAAATCGAGTTGCTAATTGAGACATGTCAATCTATTATTATGCATTCTAAGATCATAAAAAGTGATTCTTTAACAGAAAAATACTCTCGAATACTAAAAGAATCGCTTGAAAAAAAACGATTAAAGACCCTTCAATTTGTCATCGATAAATTGAGAAAAGAAAGTAAAATAAGATTACTTGAAGGAGATTTAGTCGAATCTCTAAATAATTACGATAGAATTATTAGTCAATTAAAGGATTTTATGGATGGATAAAGAACTCCTATTAATCCGGGATGATCAACTATGGAGCCAGAAGAAAAAGGTTTAACTGAGGAGGAGAGAGCTCAAATAAAAGCTCTTCACGTGATCGACGAGTTAGTTATTGTTCAGAATAATCATTACATGTTAGGGAAATATGACGATGCGATCAAGATTGCCGAAGAAATTATAGAACATGCTAAAAATAATAACTTAATGGAATTAGTGCAAGAACAAGAAACCTACATTCGGCAGATGCATGCCGCAAAAGAAAAAACTAAAAGATTAACGGCACTAAAGGAATTAAGCGAGATGAAAAGGATGAAAGTCTTTGAACTATTAAATGCGGGTGAAGATGTAAAAGCACATCAAATTGTTGAAGATTTTAAACGAGAGTTTGGTTCGGAATTTGATTTGAATAAAATAACACCAGCAAGAATTTTTATTTCAAAAGAGAGTGAAAATTGGGTACATTTTGTTAAAAAACAGGGTTCTTTGAAAGAAGAATTAAATTTGTTAGAAAAGTTAATCCTTAAAGCTAAAGAACAGGATGATATGAAAGCATTTACTATTATTATGGATCAAGCAAGACCTTTAGTTTTAGATTTGGCAATTGAGGAAATTACGGAGAAATGGAATGTATTTGATAAAGAATATTTGGAATTTATGAATTTAATGAATGAACAAATCGCATTTAATGAAAAAAAGTTCCTTGAAAATAAAGAAAATAAAAAACTAGATACCGCACTAACTTGTTGCGAAAATATTATAGAAAGAGCTCAAAAAAGCGGTAATGAAGAATTAATAACTAAGTATACTCGGGTGATTCAGGATTTAAAAGATCAAATTGAAATTCAAGAAAATAATCGAAAGAAACAACTCGATATGTTACAAGAGAGAGCAGAACTTCTTAAAGGTATCCTTAATATTGATGAAAATACTCTCCCACTAGTTGAGGAATTTTCTATTCATGACCATTTAGGAGATCTTTCTGGTGATATTAATGAAACTTTGGATAAAATAGGAAGCCTGCTCAACGATCATAGAGTTGAGATAAAAAAAGAAATTTCTAGCAAGACTGTCTTAAGATCTATTTCAGGAGAGATGTTGGAACTTGAAAAAAATATTCATGTAGAGGAGGATAACGACGAACCTACGAATTATTCTGTTCAATCGGGATTCAAAAATCCTTTTAATGAATTAATTGAAGAGAGCATTCTAACAGACCTGATTCCCTATAATTTTGAGATAAAGCAGGTTAGATACAATAGAAAACCCGTTCCCGAATTACCTGATAAAAAGTTAACGAAAGATGGTCTTGAACTTAATTGGAAATTGGAAAACATCCCTTCAAGAGAAAAAGTAGAAGTTAGCTATGACTTACGAAGAAGAGTTTCTCGAACAATAATATTCATGCTTAAAGATCAATTAAAAATAATTAAAATGCACTCAAATTTACATTCACTTGATATTGATGGTTCTTTTGACGTGAAAATTCCTTTCACAAATTCATTTGGTTTTCTATTGGAAGGTGTCGTGGTAGAAGATGTCATCCCATTGTATTACCTTCATTTCGTAAAAGAACCTGCGAGATTATTGCATGCTCCCATAAACAATACTAACATGGGGGATTTAATCAAATGGAATATTGGTACGATGAAATCAGAAACGCTAAATTATCATTATCGTCTTTTGGAAATTTATAAAATAGAAGAGATTAAGATTAATATTGAAGAATGGGACGCTAAAGGTGCTGAGGCTATCAAACAGGGAAGGATTAATGATGCAATTAACAATTTTATGCGTATAAAAAATCTAATTTCTAATTACATTTCCTGAACTTGCCACTTAGAATGACCGAAACCAATATTGTTTATCGCTTCTTGGAATAAAGAAGTGGGAATCACGTTAGAAGATAGTTACCCTAAATCCTGTAACCTTGATTTAGAACAAATAGCGATGCAAATTTTTATTACATATCAAAATTCTTTTCTATAGAGAATAAAGATGATATTTCTCATGATTCTTTTGAAATTCCAATTAAAAATCTTGTCCGCAAGGCAAAGATACTGATAAATTCTTTTAATGATGAGAGAAAAAATGAAAAAATACCTTTTATTGAGGTTGTGTTATTTCCAGACTATATAGGTGATCCTCTCTTGAAGAAATTCAATTTTATTTTTGAAGAAATTGAATCTGAATTTTTCAATAAAAATCTCATTCCACTCTCACAAAAATATGAATCCTTCGATAATTTATTCCATTTGGTGCAATAAGTACAGGATACGGGAATAATAATCGATGATAATTATTCGTTAAATGATTCAATCATTGATTTTAAAAGGAATGGAAGCATTTAACAATAAGAATTATGAGCAGGCATATTTTCTCCTGAAAAAAGCCTTAATAAAAATTAAAAGCGAAAACAACGTTAAATTGCTTTTGGATTGCCTCTTTTTTATTGCGACTCTATTATCAGAATTGCAAAAATATAAAGTTGCTCATATTTATTACTAAGAGCTGGAATTATTGGCACGGTCTTTAAATCATATTAACTACTTGGAAACTGTTCTATTCATGCAAGAGTTTTGTGCTTATAAGATGAAAGATTATGATATAAGCATGGAAAAATTTTTACTTTTAGACTTGTTAGAAAAAAAAACTATCAACCAATTTCGATATCATTTCCTTTATGGAAGAATCTTGAGGTTAAAAGGACAAAATGAAAAAGCACTGGATAAATTTAAAACTGCTCTCGATATTAACAAAAAGAATTTTATCTATAATCTACAAGAGGTTTTGGAAAGAATATGCTCCTTTTTTGGTAGATTTTAGGGGATATGTTATCCCTTTTAACACTTTCAATGATATTATTGAATCCCTTGATTTAACCCTTGAAATTTGATCATCAAGTTTTTAGTTCTTATTACCATATTAAAATTTTATATGGTAGAAAAAAATAAGGAAAATTCAATAGGTCAAGTATTTACTCCGGATTTTGTTGCGGAATTTATGGTGAAAAATGCATTACATTTCATCTCTCATCCAGATTTGAAGGTTTTAGAACCTTCTGTGGGAGAGGGTGTATTTTTAACGCATTTAATCCGAAATAAAATTGCAAATATCACCGGTTATGAAATAGATAAAAAATTGTACGATATAATTTCAAAAAAATTTCCTGAAATCGAATTAAAATGCGATAATTTTTTAAACATGAACGGTTCTCAAAAATTTGATCTAATAATTGGTAACCCTCCTTATTTGGGTCAAAATTATAATGCCGAGATCTTTCAAGACTACGTTAAAAAATTTCCGATATGTTCCCAATTTTTTGTAGGAAATATGGACTTGTTTTATTTTTTCATCCATCAAGCGATAACTAAACTAAAGCCTGGTGGAATCCTTACTTTCATTACGACACATTATTGGATTACAAAATCGAGAAAAACGGGCGTAAAATTGTTGAAACCGCACGTATTAGAAGAATGTTTCCTCCTCCAATATGTTGATTTATCCGCTATTAAATTGTTTAAACGCGCAAAAGGACAACATAATTGCATTTTTGTAATGCAAAAAAAAACCGGTAAAGAAAAGCGTGAGAGCGCAAATAAAAGTATAGAAGTCATCAAAATAATTGGAGGTAATGGCAAGAGTTACTTTGATCATGAATTAAATCATCAAATATTTCGGGATTTGATTGATGGTAATCACTCTGATCACGTGATTTCTTATGTATCCGCTCTTACAAATAATGATTTAAGCTACTCAGGGAGCTGGAATCTACTTTATCCTCAAGAAGTAAGGCATATTGTCTCAAGAATCGAAAAATATTGCATGAATGACAATAAGATTCAATATATGAAAGATTATTTTATGATAAGAAACGGAATTATTTTTATACAAGACGAAATTTTCATTTTAAAAAGAGATAAAAACTTTCAAATTAAGGATAATGAGTTTTACGTGAAAATAGACGATAAATTTATAAAAATCTTGGAGTGTGAGAAATCTCGGCTAAAAAAAATATATAAAAGTAGGGCAATTGAGCCATTTGGTTTCAATAAAAATAATTACCTCGGATATGGGATATATTTCAATAAAAATGAGTTCATCCATTCACGTCTAAAAATTAGAAATGAAAAATATGAAATGACTTATCCTGTCCTTACGGCATATTTAAAGCAATTTGAAGAACAACTGAAAAAAATTCTGATAAATGCCAAGGAAAATCCCCTTGACTTGTTTTTCCCCAGGAGAGGCGCCTTTTTCAAGAATTCAAATGAACATGATGGTCAAGAATTAATCGATGGAGAATCTTTATATGAAAGCGGAAATAAAATATTTTTCAAATACATATCTGAAGAAAATGTTTTTGGATTTTCAGATGGTCCCTATTATGCGACCTCAGACACTTACTTTCTTTGGAAAAAGAATCACTCAGAGATTATTGATTATCCCTTCATTATAGCATATCTTAACTCAAAAATAGCTAAATTTTTGTTTAAAGCAAAAAACATCGTGATAAAAAGAAGCAAGACAAAAATCGAATACGGTTTACCAATACCCAATTTGAGCTTATTTCACGAGGAGGAAGAAAGATCAATCATATTGGTAATAAGATTACTATCAAACTATGTAATGTTTATTAATAACAATTCCCTGAGCACATCTTATATCGAGAAAATACTAAGCATCTCCTACTTTTCGACACATCAAGGTGAAAGGCTAAAGAAAGATATTGCTGATGCTTTTCTAAGTAACGATAAGAATCACTTCATAAAAATTATTGACATTCTCTTTTTTCAACTTTTTAAACTAGATGAGAGGATCATAGACAGTTTACAGCAAAGATATTACTAATCTACATGTTCTCTGTTTATTGTGAAGTGGCGGTTTAACTCGCCAATTTATGAGAGAAAGACTTTTATTTTGTAGCACTTTCCCTTTAGTAAGGATAAACTATGAATTTTTTTCTTTTTTTCTTTAAATTGGAACAATTAAAACCTAAGTATAGGAGATGTTATTGTAAATGAATGAGTTTCCAAAATATGATGATGTCGGATCATTCCCTCTCCCCAGTAATATTGATATAGAAGCTTTCAAGCAATTTTATTGGACTGCATACAAGGGTTTCGTCAATAAATATGACATCTTTGAACACAAGGGTGTCAATAACTATTTCATCCAACCTTTTCTTGATTCCTTCATTTTAAAAGAAAAAGCAGGAGTTGAGATAATAAATTTTCCTCAACACATGGACATGTACAGCCAATTTTTAAAGCCTATTAGAGATTATGAAAAAGTACCTGGTTTAATTTTTCCCGATAAAGCTTTCATTCTCGAAATGTTTGTCCTCAATAAATATGCACGAGAATATTATGAGAGAGAGAAAAAACCTCTTGAAGTTAAAATATGTATTACCGGACCATTAGAATTATATATTAAAAATCATGGTTTTACGATTTATCTTGATATGGCCATAAATTATGCAAAATCCATCAACTCATTTCTAAAAAATTCGACCATCAATACCAAATTTATGAAGACTTCATTAGTGTCTATTGATGAGCCCTCCTTTGGATATGTTGACATGGCGAATGTAAGTAATGATGAAATTATTAAGATTTTTGACACATCATTAGAAGGAGTAGATTCTATCTCACAAATCCACCTGCATACTCTTAATTTGGCTTCATTAGCCTTACAAACGAGCAATATAGATGTCCTGACATGTGAATATGCGTCGGATAATACAAATAAAATTCCTAAAAAAGACCTAGAACACCATGATAAATTCATGCGTGTTGGAATTACCAGGACTAATATTAATAGTATAATGGCTGAAGCATTAGATTCGGGTGTTGAATATGATATTGTTAATACTTTTGAAGGAACCATGAATTTAATTGATCCTGAAGAGAGAATTGAAAGAAATCTAAAAGATGCTTTAGATCTTTATGGAGATCGCTTAAAATATGTTGGTCCTGACTGTGGAGTTTCTGGTTGGGCACCACCCCAAATTGCTTATGAATTACTTTATAGAACTGGAAAGGTAATTCAGCGTGTTAAGAAAAATATGTGATTTTTTCACGATTTTTTCTTTTATTTTATAAAAGCGTTAAATTTTTAAGGTTATATTGTCAGTTTATTATTGACAAATGTAGAATTTACATTTATATAAACTAAAAGTGATAGAAAAATGTCTGATGATATTGATGATTTTGTAAAAAAAGTGAGGAAATATTTCAATATAGATGCGGATGTATTTGATATGGATGTTTTCGTGCTTCCCGAACCGTTTAAAGAACCTCTGGATGACAATGACTTTAAGAGAGCCTTTAAAGTATCATATCATTATGAAAAAGGAATGAAAAAACCAAAAATAAGCATAGATGGCGATATAGATGAGAAACAATTACATGATTATCTAAAAAAACACAAATATATAGATAAAATAAAAGATCACGTGCCTCTATCTCCAGAGATTAATAATAGAATAAATGGTGATGATTTAATTCTCGAAGATTATCTATTCGATCTTCCTCCTGAAGTTCAAGAACCGTACATGGAAGTCAATGAATTTGATGATTTTACTGAAATTATCTTGGAAATATCCGGGATTAAGAAAGAGGATATTTCTCTATATTATAATGATGAGGGTAATTTGATTACATTTTGTGCCCAGAATGAAACAAAAAATATTCTCAAGGACATTCCTTTATCATTTAGGTGTTCTAAAGATAACACATCAATAGAAATTAATAATGGAATAATCGTCTTAAAAGTATGGAGAAGTGAATAATTAAATACAATTAATTTCTAAATAAATCTTAATTAAAAACTAATAAAAATAAATCTTGATTAGAAACGAATTAAAATGATGGCTGAAGATAAAGACGGGGAAGACATGCGAAAAGTAAGAGTAAAAGATGCTCTTAAAGAAGATTCAGGTCGAGGGAGGATAAGGCTCGATCCTGAGGTGATAAAGGATTTAAATTTAAGAAATGGAGACGTGATTCAAATAAATCACCCGTTGACGAAAAAGAATACTGCTGCTCTTTTATATCCTGGAAAAACTGAAGATTTGGGAACAAATACTATTAGGATTGATCCTTCCCTCAGAAGAAATTTAGGAGCTTCATTAGATGATATCGTGGAAATCCGAAAAATTACGGCAAGCGAAGCCACAAAAATTACCTTTGCGGGCCTTGAGGAAACCGTAATCGTTAGAAATACCCAACAATTAGCACAGAAACTAGAAAACAGGGTCATTACAAAAGATGATATCCTTAGTTTTTATGCCATGGGTAGGAGAGTAGACCTGATTGTCGTGGATTATTTTCCAAAAGTCGAAGCCGTAAGAATTCTTGCAAATACCAAGATATATCTTTCAGAGAAAAGCCATAGAGAGATAAAAGAACTGGAGAAATCAAGGGTTACATACGAAGATATTGGAGGATTGGCTGAAGAAATACAAAAAATACGAGAGATGATCGAACTTCCTATAAGACATCCCGAACTATTCAAGAGAATTGGCATCGATCCTCCTAAGGGTGTTTTATTACATGGCCCTCCAGGAACAGGTAAGACTCTATTAGCAAGAGCAGTTGTTTACGAAACTGATGCCCATTTTATATCTATAAGCGGTCCGGAAATAATGAGCAAATTTTATGGGCAAAGCGAAGAAAATTTACGTAAAAAATTTGAAGAAGCAAAAGAAAGAGCCCCATCGATTATATTCATCGATGAATTGGATTCAATTGCTCCAAAGAGGGGAGAAGTAACGGGTGAAGTGGAACGAAGGGTTGTCGCTCAATTACTTTCCTTAATGGATGGATTAGAAGGACGGGGTGAGATAATCGTGATAGGGGCAACTAATCGGGTCAATGATATTGATGCTGCCTTGAGAAGGCCAGGAAGATTTGATAGAGAAATCGAGATCGGTGTTCCGGATACAGATGGTAGGTATGAAATATTGCTAATCCATACAAGAGGAATGCCTTTACATAAGGATGTTAACCTTCAATACATCGCAGAAAAGACCCATGGATTTGTAGGTGCTGATATTGAAGCGTTAGCAAAAGAAGCCGCCATGCTTTCAATTCGAGAAATATTACCTCATATTGACTTGGATAAACCGATTCCAGCAGAGGTTTTAAGTGATATTAAAATCAAGATGCATCATTTTCAAGCGGCATTGAGTAATATTGAACCTTCTGCGTTAAGAGAGGTGCTAATAATTCAGCCAACTGAAACCTGGGATGATGTTGGAGGGCTTGAGGAGGCAAAACAACAACTTAGAGAAGTAATTGAGTGGCCTTTAAAATATCCTGAATTATATAAACATCTCAATTCAAATCCCCCCAACGGAATACTATTATATGGTCCTCCCGGAACGGGTAAAACACTTATAGCGAAAGCTTTAGCTCATGAAAGTGAAATTAATTTTATATCTGTAAAAGGACCGGAATTTTTGTCAAAATGGGTTGGAGAAAGTGAAAAAGCAGTAAGAGAGACATTTAGAAAGGCAAGAGCAGCTTCTCCTTGCATAATCTTTTTTGATGAAATTGATGCTATTGCAGGAATGAGGGGTGCACATTCAGGATCTCAAGTCACGGAGCAGGTGGTCTCGCAATTATTGACAGAGATGGACGGTTTAGAAGGATTGAAAGATGTCATCTTATTAGCAGCGACTAATCGGCCGGACATGCTTGATCCTGCAATGTTAAGATCAGGAAGGTTTGGAAGGCATGTTGAAATTCCATTACCTGATCAGCAATCAAGAGAGGCAATATTTAAAATTCACTTTAAAAATAGACCTTTAGAAGAAAATGTGAAAATCGAAAAATTAGCTGAAGAATTAGATGGATATACAGGAGCAGATATTGAAGCAATCGTGGAAGAAGCGACTTTATTGACTATAAGAGATGCGGTTAACAATCCATCCATTGATACAAGAGATCCCGAGTCCGTTGACGAAGTGAGAATTACTAGAGAATTAATAGATAAATCGATTAAAAAGGTAAAGGGGACTGCCGATAGGGCGATGAAAGCGATAAAAACATCTACGGCATCCGTGGAAAACCTTTATAGATAATAAGTGTAAAAAAGTGTAATGAAAATTTATAATAATAAAGAGGTGATACCTATTGTCAGGAAACAATCAATTTCACTCGATTAATTCAGATATTTTATTGGACATATTAGGTAACCCAAACAAGAGGATGATCCTTGCAAAGCTCACAAAAGTACCACATTCTGCCTCAGAACTGGCTCACGACCTCAATATCTCCCGACAAGCTGTTCATGTTCAATTAAAATCTCTTGAAGAGAATGGAATTATTGAAAAAATTGGTGATAGCGGAAAATATCGGATAAAAATGAATTTCTCGATAACTGTAGACATTTCACCTAATTATTTTAACATTAATTATGCGACTTCTGAATTTCAAAAAGAATCCCCCATTATTGAACTTAAAAATACCGAATATTCGAGTGATTATAGCAATATTAAAGCACCAGATAAAAAAATAAAATTCTTAGGAAAAAAAATAAAGGACATAGAAGGAAGCATTAACTCACTAGAAGGCAAAAGAAAGGAGTTGCTTTCAAAAAAGGAATAT
Source organism: Promethearchaeota archaeon (assembly GCA_019057355.1). GTDB lineage: Archaea > Asgardarchaeota > Lokiarchaeia > Sigyniarchaeales > SOKP01 > FT1-020. Next base: position 12,707 of record DXJM01000476.1, read on the forward strand.
TGCATAATAGAACTCAAAAATATCATTGAAAATGAATACAAGAAAGAGTTTATAAGGACGATAAGAGAAAGAAGGTCAAAAGAAAGACTCGTGAAACAAAGTTTAAATCTCGGAGAAGAAATCCTATTTACCCTGTTTTTTAATCCAGACAAGTACCTTGAAATTGAAAGAATAAACATTGATACCCTTCTTGATGAATTATTTGCTGACATGGATTCGGATTTGAGGAGTGTTAAAAGAGTTTCAGTAGAACCATTATTGAGAGACTTATCAAAATTATTCAATATCATCCATGAAAAAGATGATGATTGGTTTTTTAGATTTTAATGCAATGCCTATTTTTTTTCAAAGGTAATAAATTTAAGGAAATAACTAAGAGGTTGATCGATGAATTTAACCACGTTTAAAAAAGAAATCCCCGATATTTTTGAAACTGTAAAAAAAGACGTCAGAAAACTGTTAGGACGCCGTCGAGCCGGTTTGAGTTTAGGACTTGTTGAAATGGGAATGAAACCAAGGGGCTTTATTGGTGCATATCACGTGGCTCCTGGACACGAGATTATCATGAACACGACACCCCTAAAAATTCTCCTTCAAGAGCAATCCCCCCCTATCGCTATAGCATATACCTATCACATCCTCTTACACGAATATATACATTCTCTGGGCATTTTTGATGAACAACAATGTCGATCAATTACACTTCGAGTAAGTGAAGCACTTTTTGAAGCAGAAAATCCTGCATTAATCTTAGCTAAAAGGGGCATAGGTGCATATCTTCCAAATTTAAATGTCATTCATGTTCCTCCAGATTTAAATTCACATGGCTTATCTGTAGAATATGTATCGGGTTTTGATAAAGAAAGTCATGCTTATTTTTCATAGAGATATGGATGCCTAAATTTTTTTAAGGTTTCGACAATAATTAAATACTATATTCTTCAAACAATATAGAAATTTATAAAGAGAAGATTATCATATCAAAAAGCACTGCCAATGAGAAAAAAAATGAAGAAATAAAAGAAGAAATCCATAAGGATTTAGAAATTCTTCCAGATCTATTCATTCTCAAATGGAATTATAAGGATATAAAAAAGAACCTTACTTATGACTTGAAAAAATGCATTGGGTGTTCGTTATGTAAGCTCGTATGCCCTGTTGATGCGATAGACCTTGGACCTATTCCTGAAATTGCACAAGGAGTATTAGATGAAACCACTCCAAAACTTATTATCGATCATGAAAAATGCGTTTACTGCATGTTATGTGCGGTTGTTTGTCCAAATGATGCATTCCATGAAAACATCCAACCTGAAGGGCAAATTAATTTGGATGAATATCCCTCCATCGGGAAGTTTTATAAAATTGACATGGAGAAATGTATTGAAGATAATAATAATGAAACATGTAAATTATGCTTGAAAGTTAGAGAACGAAATAATGTAAAGGATTACTATAAAATTCAAAAAGAATGTCCAACAAAATGTTTCTCAATATCCTCCCCTATAGAAGGCAAGGTAGTCATCAAGACGAGTAAGTTACATAAATGTGACCCCTCGGGTTGTAAAGCTTGTGTTTTAATTTGCCCAACGGAATCATTTTTTATACCAGAAAGCGCAGAGGACGTAAAAAAATATGGTAAGATAGCCTGTAATGAAGATGCGTGTTTTTATTGTGGAGCCTGTGAAAATTCTTGCCCTGATGATCTCATTTTTGTTGATAGAAAAAACATACAAATCAGTGAACCGAAAATAACAGGAAAATATCCTTGGATCTGGGGTTGGATAAATCATATCAAGAATATTCTAAGAAAGAAACTAATCCAAGGAAAAGAACCGATAAAAATTCCAGAAATTGCACGAGAAGTCGAAGAAGTTAAAGAATATATTGAAGAACATGTCTCACAGTTGTCTGATGAGGAAAAAAAGAAATTGAATGATTTAAACAACACAATACAGGCTCTATTAAAGTCATCAAAAATCAGATATTGGATTAAAGATAGAAAACTAAGCAATCTTACCAAGGAATTGAGAAAATATCTTGATTAAAGTCCAATGGAATACTTTCTTTAATATACACCAAAATAAATACAGATTATTTACTTAATATGTATTTTAAGGGGTATTATTGCACGTAAGATTATTCATCTCTCTAAAATAATAGTTTATATAAGCTTTTTTAACCTTGTTAATTCACTCTCAAAAAAATTAAAATATTTCAGTAAAAAATATGTTTTATCAATAGAAAAAAATATAATTATAGATCTCCAGATTGGTTCTCAAAAAGTGCCCAAAAGCCCTTGATCTCGTAAAAGTTCGCTTTCACTCGCATGGGAGGAGAGGGATTCGAACCCCCGGCCCCTTGGTCCCAAACCAAGAATGGACGCTATAAAGGTAATCTTTATAGTATCATACCAGGCTAGACCACCCTCCCAACGATTAGGGTGTTTTCTTGCTTCTTTGTATGGAAAAAAAAACAAGAGAATATATATATATTTGAAAGAAAATTAAAAAGTTTTATTAATTCTCCCTTAGGAAGGGTGCTTCTTCCTTTCTTAATACGGGTAATGTAAAGAAAAATCTCGAACCCTTATTCCTTCCATAAGACTCGACCCACATTTTTCCCCCATGCCAATTTATGATTTTTTTTGAATTGTACAACCCCATTCCCACGCCATCGATTCCTACATCCCATTCATTCCCATATCGTTCAATTTTTCCAAATCTTCGGAATAATTGTTTACTTTCATCCATAGTTATCCCAATTCCATTATCCTCTATGGATATTATATGAAAATCGTCTGTGCATTTAGATTTTATTCTAATTAACCCATTAGGAGGTGTATATTTAATGGCATTTATGATGAGATTTGAAATCACGAAATGGATGTCCTCTTTTGCGATTTGAACATCCATCTTTTCATCGATATCAACGATTATTTTCAAGTTTCTGGCTTTTGCCAAGCCTTGAAGTTCATTAACGCAAAATTTGATTAAAAATGATAAATCTTCCTTAATTTTACTTATATAATTTTTATTAGATTGTAATTGTGAAGTTTTTAGGAGGTTATTAATTATTAACGCGAGTCTATTAGCTCCTTCATTTATTTCTCTCAAAATAGTTATGATCTCATCATTAAATTTATCTGCATGAAGATTTATTAATAGATCCGTGAATCCTAATATTGATATAAGTGGAGTTTTGAGTTCATGGGACGTCCTTTTAATCAATTCGGACTTTAGTTTATTTATTTTTCTTAGTTCCTGTTCTGTTTTTTTTTTTATCAGATATGTCTAGAATGGTGAACATTACGGCCTCTTTTCCTAGATATTTTATGGATTTTGCTGTTAGCTCGATCCATTTTATGTCCCCCTCCCCTGTTCTTATTCTAAAAGGGAGTTTTTCACCTGTATCAATGTTACCCTTGACTAGATCATTTACTTTATTCCATGTAAAAAAATCGGAATCCTCGTGAATAATTAGATCAATAAAATTTCTTTCAGTCCATTCATTTCTTCTCTCTTGAGAATATCCACTGATTGCATCAATTGCTTTATTAGAATATTTGAGTAAACCATCTTGAATTATTATAATGCCAATTTCCGTTTCTTCAGCTATTGTCCTAAACTTTTCTTCAGATTCAATCAATTTCTGTTCGATTTTCTTTCTTTCTGTGACATCTTCACCTGAACTTATTGTTCCATTAATTTTACCATTCTCATCACATAACAACGAATTATGCCACGCAATTATTTTTTTCCGTCCGTTTTTTGTAACAATAACATTTTCATAAAATTCACTAGATTCTGCCATTCCCCGAATCAGGTTTTTAAAAACATCCTTGACCTCTTCTCTATTACATTCAGGAATGCACGTTTCAAACCAGTTCTTACTCAGTAGTTCCCCTTCTTCATATTCAAGAACATCATAACCCTTTTTATTTAGTAGTTTTATGTTTCCGCGTGTATCAAGAGTTATTAAAATTACTTCGGCAATATCTATATATTTTTTTTCTTTACTGGCTTCCATTCGCCCTCTATCGAGTTCATTCAAATAAATCTGACCTTTCTATTTTAATAACCATTGTTTTGGATTTTCCATAGCAATGATCTCTAGTTGGCATAAACCAATAAGTGATGTTTATATTTAACTATTTCGTTTTAGGATAATAAGGCTATTTAGAATAGAAAAGATTTACATTAATATAATATAAAAATGAAAAAAACGATTTATCTTCAACTAATTGGGACTATTGATGATTTGATCCTCAACACTCTCAAGGAGAACTTAGAAAATTATTTCAAGGAATTTCTCGTGTCCATTAATATTTCTGATAAGTCTCTTTGTTTGCATGAGTTTTCACGTAATAGAGGTGGAATGAAATACAATAGATCTGAAATTCTTAAAAAATTAGCTTTTTATCATGAAAAGAGTGACTTCCTGACCATTTTGGGATTAATAGATGAAGACATAAAATCTTTAAAAAGAAAATATATTTTCGGAATTGCGAAAACAAGAAATCAGCTGTCCTTGTTTGAAAGCAATTATTCCCTCAAACCCGGACTAGCTCTCATTTCTTTTTATCGTTTAAGAGAAAATTTTTACTCGAAACCTAAAAATGATTCATTGTTTAAAAAAAGAATTCTAAAAATAGCTATTCATGAAATAGGGCATTCTTTGGGGCTAACGAGATGTAATAATAAATGCATCATGGAGTGCAAGCGAACGATATCTGAGGTTGATAAAAAACCAATGGAATTTTGTGAAGCGTGTCAAAAGTATTTGAAAATGCTATTTTCTAATTTGCTATGACGCCTCAAGAATTTGTTATTCCGCTTTTGGAATTAAAAAGAGTCAAGATTTGTCAAAAAATCCTTCAACTATGATTTTACACTTAGATGAGGTAATAATAATTTCACACGCAATTCGTACAATTATTTAGTGAATAAATTTTTCAAATTATATGAAAAACATTTTATTTTCCATAGCGATTGAGAAAGGTAGCGAAGAGATATTGTCCAGTTTTTATTATTTTTTTATTATTTCTGACTAAATTCACCAAATCTTTTGGAATATTGTTTAATCCATGATAAACACCTGCTAAACTCCCTCCAATCGATCCAACTGTATCGCTATCTCCTCCTGCTGTTGATAGCTCATATAGGCATTCTTTAAACGACTTTAAATTCTTTAAAAATATGAATATAGCACAAGCAACTGTACTTAAAGCATAGGGATGTACAAATGCTTTCGAAATATAATCTTCTATAAAATAAGGAGGTTTTACCCCTGCTTGTGAAAATTTTATTAAACCTGCCTCAATTGACAGGTGGAGGTTCTTCTTAACTTTGGTCAAGATTGTCACGGCTTCTCTCCAAGTGGAATCTTGGGAACCTGAGATGGAAGAAATGATCACATTAAAAAATTCTTCAACCGAAAATCCGAACTTGGGATCTTGAAAGAGTAGGTAGGATATTGCCCTCGCAATCACAATTGCACCCGCTGAAGCTGCTGGATGTGAATGGGTGATTTCACTTGAAATTTTAGAAGTTTTAATTAGTCCTTCGGGATCTCTACAATAAAATAAGCCAATCGGGGAAATTCTCATTATTGTTCCGTTTCCACCTGAATTTGATGAGGCTTTTTTACAGTCACTGCCATACTTTAGCTTTTTAATGGCACTCAAGCAACCATATCCTGGACCTATGGGAGGATCATCGAGCCATAAAATATATTCATTGATAAAATTGTTAATATTAAATCCATTTCCCCTAATTAAAGCCTGAGCAGTATGAAGTGTTAATTGAGTATCATCTGTATAGGTATTGAATAATTTTCTGTTACTTTTAATGTAATTTTCAAAAGTATCAAATTTAGAGTAGATTTCCTCACGAAGGATGCCTTCAAAAGGATATCCAAGAGTATCCCCGATTCCAACTCCTATTAAAGAACCTTGAAATTTATCGAGGTAATCAATTTTCATTATTTTTATCTACCAAGAACTATCTTCAATAGGAGAGAATTTCTTTGATAGTCTTAACCAACCTATCAAGAGAAAATGGTTTATCGATAAAACCCGCTGAACCGATGGAAATAGCCTCTTGGTAAACAGTTTTATCAGCACTTGCAAAAATTACTTTTTGGTCAGTATGAATCTGTAAAATCTCTTTTGTAGCTTCAATTCCATTCTTTATTGGCATCCGATGGTCCATCAGAATGACATCTGGTTTTTTAATGAATACTTTAAACATTTCAACAGCTTCAGCACCATTATTTGCAATACCTATCACAGAAAATCCAACTAAGTCTAGTATTTTACTATAAAGTGCTTGAATCGATTTATCATCCTCAACTATGAAGACTGTCGTCATAAAAAGTATATCTTCTCCAATAATCTTCAATTAGATATTATTATTTTTCGAATTTTTATCTATAATTCAATTTTTATTCTTAGAATAAACCTTTCTTATACTCTTCTGTAAAATCTCTCCTATATAATAAATTATTTTGCTTTGCTCATACCAATTTTATGAATTTTTCTCTATTTAATATTTACTATACTACTTTTTTTTTTTATTCTTTAATCCCTATATATCCCCCTTTATTGGATTCCTTTCTGGCTAAGGCAGAAAATTATAATGGTACGGCTTTTGAAGGAGTGTAAAAATGATTTGATACCTTATTAATTCCATCTACTAATTGGTAATAATTAAATGGCTTTTTTATGAACATCTTAGCTCCTTGTTTTATACATTCTTCCTCAATATTTATATCTCCGCTAACCATTATGACTTGCGCATTATCATCTATTTTTAAGATTTCCTTAATGATTTCAATGCCATTTTTATCTGGCATACGATAATCCACTAAAACAACATCAGGTTTTTTTGATAATAATCTATATTTTTCAATCGCATCAATTCCAGAGGTTACTTTGGCAATTACTTCAAATTTATTCTTCTCAAGTATTTTTTCATATAATTCTTGTAATGTAGGGTCATTTTCAATGATAAGAACTGAAACCATAATTTTCTCCCCTTAATTTATCGCATTATGTCTTACTCAAAAATTGATATAAATGTACAAATTGAATAAAAGAATGGATATATATAAGTCTTTGTTGCCTATAAATGATATTTTTTTACCACAATATACCAATTTTTTTTCTTAATTTAAAGGTAAAAATAAATTAGAAGAAATCTTAAATCTATTATAGAATCTGTAGAGATGTGAAAATGACTAAGCTAGGACCTAAAAAAGATAAATATGATAAAATTTTACTCATGTATTCGGGGGGACTTGATACCTCTTGCATGATAAAATGGCTTCAAGAAAATTATAGCGCGCAAGTTTATACTTTTACGGCAGATCTAGGACAAGAGTTCGCAGATCCTTCTCGTTTTAAAGTAATTGAAGAAAAGGCATATAAACTGGGTGTAATGAAGCATTTTACTAAAGACTTGAAGGAAGCTTTCGTAAAAGATTATATCTTTCCAACAATTAAAGCAAATGGTCTTTATCAAGGAATTTATCCCCTCAGCACGGCTGTTGGAAGGTATTTAATTGCAATTGAAGCCGTGAAAATTGCTAAAAAGGAAGGTATAAACGTGCTAGCTCACGGATGTACAGGTAAAGGAAATGACCAAATACGTTTAAACATTACTGCCAAGGCACATGCTCCTGAAATGGAAATTCTCCAGCCCATTATAGAGTGGAATATGGGTCGAGATGAAGAAATGAAATATGCCAAAATGCATGATATTCCCATTTCAAAACAAAATAAAAAATATAGCACTGATGAGAACCTTTTCGGAAGGAGCTGTGAATGTGATATATTAGAAAAACCCGAAATTGAGCCCCCTGAAGATTCAAGAGAATGGACTATCGCTCCCGAAAAAGCTCCGGATATTCCAGAATATATATGGATAAATTTTGAGGAAGGTATTCCAGTAGGATCGAATGGGGAAAACATGAATAGCGTGGAGTTAATAGGCAAATTGCATAATATTGGTTGTAAACATGGAGTGGGAAGGATAGAACACATGGAAGATAGGGCGATAGGACTGAAATCGAGAGAAACTTATGAGGTGCCCGCTGCTTTAATGCTGATTAAAGCCCATAAAGATCTTGAAAAATATGTTTGCACAAAGCATGAGAATTCTTTTAAAACCATCGTGGATCAGAGATGGACCGAGCTAGCCTACGAGGGACTCTGGATAGATCCATTAAGAGATGCGCTAGAAGCATTTATAAATGAAGTAAATCGTAAGGTAACTGGAAGTGTTAAAATTAGGTTATTCAAGGGAAGCGCTGAAATTGTGGCAAGAGAATCTCCTTATGGACTATATGATCTAAATTTAGCAACGTACGAGACAAAAAGTACTTTCGACCAAACATTAAGTTATGGCTTCATCCCAATATGGGGAATGCAAAGCGAACTAGGATTTCTTATCAAAAAAAAAATTGGACAGTTCAAGAGAAACTGATTTTAGCCGCGTGCCTTTAAAACCATAGGAATATTTCCAAGGTCAAAACAGAACAGGCGACTATAATAACTATTGGCATGATGATGAGTCCATATTTTGCGAATTCTCCAAATGAGATTTGAACTCCTTTATCGTGAGTTATTTTTTGCCACATGATGCCCGCTAATGCTCCAATAAGGGTAAAATTTGCCCCGAAATTGCTTCCCATAATCAATGAAAACATCAGTCCAAATTTAATGATCTCGGAAACAACCAGGGATTCATTCAAGAGGACCTGGGTAAATAATATTGTCATGGGCTGGTTATTGATTAAATTGCATGTTAGTGAAGTTAAGAATCCCATAGAAAATATGGAGATAATAAGGTCTTTTGAGATTGATGAGATCGAGAATGCAATTAAATCCACCCAACCTGACAAGACCAATGATTCAACAAGAATAAACATGCCAACCATAAAAGGCATAATTTTCCAAGGCATCCGTGAAGCGGACTCCTTAAATAGATTGTAAGTGGAATTTAATTGGTGCTTTTTCATCCAGCGATAATGAAGGATATCACGAATTAACACGATAAGTGCAAAAACCAAGGTTATTAGCCACAATGGGAGGTTAAATAAAGGAGAAATTGATAACATGAATAAGCATAGTATCAAGCAGGTCATGCCGAAAATGGCTCCCTTTTTATCTTTAATTGACAAATTAGGATCAACTTGAGGAGTTTCAATTTTTTTCGGAATGCTCCTTTTAAAAATAAGAAATAATAACCCTAAACAAGTGAAACCTGCTATGATTGTTGGTAGTAAAGTCCATGTTGTATATTCGAGAAAATTCAATGCATATGCTTCAGCAACGATAATATTCGTGGGATTTCCTATAAATAAAGTGAAACTCCATATGTTTGCTGAAAAAAATTGAGCAATAAGATATGGAAAGGGCTTTATTTTTGCCGTTCGAGCAAAATATATTATTATGGGGGTAACGGTGAGAATGACAATATCATTTGATGTAAAAATCGTTAAGATGCTACTAAAGAAAAAAAAATACACAAATAATTTTCGACCTGAATTCTTTGAGGCTTTTAACACTTTTAAAGCCAAATATTCGAAAAAACCGGTCAAATCTATTGAAATACAAATATAAGCCAATGACATGAATAACATGATAATTGAATACGGTTTGATGGCTTCAGAACCCACGATTCCCTTGATGATTGAATCTATATTTATAGTAAAGGTTAGTAATAAGATCATCACTCCCAAGATCGGTGCTGTTCCATAGTCCAATTTGATGAGCCTTTTTTTCTTTATAGATTTTGGCTTTTTAAATCCAACTATAATCAAAAATATGACAAAAAAAAAAACGGAAATTGAGATTATAGCATTAAGAACCATAATTTTATAATAATGATAAATTATTTGAGGGATATAAATGCACTATATTGTATTTGAACTTCATGTTGGGTAAAAAATATAAATAAATCTAAAAAAGAATAAATAAAATTTTTATTAGATATGTGTGTCTTCAGGATATTAACTGCCAATAGCAAGACTCCTCTTAAGAGCTCCTCTAAAAATACAATCAATAACCTATATAAGTGATAATGTACAATAATGTTTAACTAGTTGTTAAAATTTAATGTATAGAGAATCATGTCAAAATTTAAAAAACTCAGCCAACTGAAAAATGTCATAACCGCTATGATAACTCCGTTTAAAGAGGATTTAACGATAGATGAGGATAGATATAGAGAGTTTATCCGATTTCAAATAATTAATGGTTGCCAGCCGTTAACCATGGGATCGACAGGTGAGAGCGCAACCCTCTCTCATGAGGAGCATCATAAAGCAATGGATATAACGGTTGAGGAAGCTAAAAAAAGTGGAAAAGATCCCTTCGTGCTTGCGGGTGCTGGAAGCAATGCCACTTATGAATCAATCTCATTGTGCCAACATGCGGAGAAAATTGGTGCTGACGGTCTTTTAGTAGTCGTCCCTTACTATAATAAACCCATGCAACATTCTTTAATAGAACATTTTTCTGCGATCGCAGATTCCGTTTCCCTACCGATAATATTATATAACGTGCCAAGTCGCACGGTTAGAAATTTAGACGTGGAGACCATCATCACGTTGGCAAATAAAAAAGACAATATTATTGGTATCAAGGAAGCAAGTGGAAATATCGACCAAATAACGAGGATAATAAACGGGTGTCCGGACGATTTCATCGTCTTGAGCGGTGATGATTCTTTAACGTATCACATAATGGCACTCGGTGGAAAGGGAGTCATAAGCGTTGCTTCTAATATCATCCCTGCAAAAATGATGGAATTCACCTCTGCAATGGAAAAAAATGATTGGATAAACGCAAGAACTATGCAACTTGAATTGTACGATCTTTTTAACATTTTATTTATTGAGACGAATCCTGGACCTGTTAAATATGCAGCAGAATTAATGGGGATCATGAATAGAAGGTTAAGGTTACCACTCACACCTCCTTTAGAACTTAATCAAGCCAAAATAAAAAATGAATTGAACAAGCTTAAATTAATTTGATATTTTTTTTACCATTTACTACGTGAGGAATGATTTTGATTAGATTATTGATTTTAGGACCATCGGGCTCAATGGGTAGGTTGATAAGCAAGCTAGCGTTAAATGATGATGAAATCGAAGTTGTTGCTGCTTGTGATATAACCAATATTGGGGATGACCTTGGAATCTTAGTTGGTTCAAATGATTCTACTAATCTAAAGATAAGAGATGTTGTTGAACTTCAAAATATTATCGATGAAGTAAAACCAGAGGTTGCAGTTGATTTTACTATCGCACACGCCGCCGAAAAAAACTGCATTACATGCGTGAAAAATGGCATTCGATGCGTGATTGGAACAACTGCATTATCCAAAGAATTTTTAACTGAATTCAATAAATTGGTTAAAGAAAAAAAAGCTCCTGCGGTTATATCTTCAAATATGGCCACTGGAGTAAATATTTTTTTCAAGGTAGCAGGGATTTTGGCAGACTATCTAAGTGATTGGGATATTGAAATCATTGAGGCTCATCATCATCGAAAAGCAGACGCTCCAAGCGGAACGGCAATGGCCGTCGGCGAGATAATAGCTAACGCAATTGATAAAAAATTTGAAGAAATAGCCAAATATGGACGTGATAAAGGACCAAATAAACGAGAAATAGGTGCTAAAAAAGAAATTGGCGTTCACGCAATAAGAGCCGGTGATATCGTTGGAGATCACGTGGTATTATATGCGGGACCTGGAGAACGAATAGAGCTCAAGCACCAAGCGCACAGTAGAGATTGTCTTGCTAGGGGTTCAATCACTGCAATTAAGTTTATAGCTAAAGCTGGAGAAAATAAGATATATACCACTCAAGAGGTATTAGGGTTATGATCTATTTTATTCTTTATTCATTTTAAATAATGAGTAAGATAAAATTATAAAATCTTTTCAGTGCAGATCAGTCATATCATTAATCCGTATTTCTACAGGTTTCATAATGCCAAATCTTCATGAGAACGAATTAAGGGTATCCGGCCCAAATCGTCCCGTTTTATAATTTTATCTCATAATATGGTAGGAAAGAAAAAAATTTATGGTTTCTCATTTAAATTTTATTTAAGATGCTCTGGAATAATTTGATGCGATAACATGTCATCAAATTTCTCAGATTCTCTGATGAGATAGGGTTGCCCATTATTGATTAAGATCTCAGCGGGTCGTGGTCTTGAATTATAGGAGCTACTCATGACATAACCATAAGCACCAGCATCAAGAACTGCCAAGAAATCTTCTTCTTTTAATTCTGGAAATTCTCGCTCCTTACCAAGAATATCACCCGATTCACAGATCGGTCCTGCAATATCGTATTTTAATGATTGGACTCCCTGCTTGGTTTCGCAGGGGATGATATGATGATATGCAGAATACATGGTTGGTCTAACTAAAGTATGAAAACCTGCATCAACTCCCGCAAATAATTTAAATCCATTATCCTTAATCGTGTTGATTTGAGTTAAAATAATGCTTGCTTCGGCGGAAATATAACGTCCGGGTTCAATCTTTAAGATAGGCTTTCCAAAAACCTCTCTTTCCGTTATATCAACAAATTTCTTAAGAACAATGTTCTTATACAGTTCTAAATTAAAATCATCCTCCTCTGGACGATAAGGTATGCCTATGCCGCCACCAAAATCAATAAATTCAAGTTTCATGTCGAGCGTGTCCGTTAAATTGATAGCAATTGATAAAAGCTTTTCTGTTGCTTTCTCGAAATCATGAGCATCAAGAACGCCTGATCCAATATGCATGTGTATCCCAAACTTGTTAAATCCAAGTTGTTTTGCTTTTGAATATGCCTCGATGACCTGATGACCCAAAATTCCAAATTTAATATACTTTCCTGCAGTAATCGTGTGCGCATGATGCCCCGCTCCGAATTCGGGATTAATTCTGAACGAAATTGTTTTTTTTTCTTTCCCTAAATCATCATAGACTTTAACTAATCGGTTTATCTGGCTAATGCTATCCAAATTTATTAAAATATCGTTTTCAACTGCAAATTTAAAATCTTGGTTGGTGAACATGTTTCCAGTGTAAAAAATGCTTTTAGGTTTTATTCCTGCTTTAAAACACGTGTAAATCTCACCTACAGAAGAACAGTCAAAACTAGCACCCTCTGATTTTAATATTTTTAAAACGGACAAGTTTGAATTAGCTTTAACCGCATAATGTATGGCATTATTCTCATATTCAGAGTCTAGCGTCTCTTTTAATTTTCTGTACCTTATTCGGATTAAATTCTCGTTTACAATATATACAGGTGTACCATATTTTTCTGATAATTCTATAGTATTCATGCCAGCAATATGGAGCACTCCGTTTTTATATTCTAACTCCCGATTTTTTAACCATTTTGAATAGTCCATGTTGATATCCTTCGATGTTTTAAATTTTTAATTTTTCAATTATTCCACTAAATACTTTTACAACAGGCCCTTCCATAAAAACTGTTTTTCCCGTGAAGGTTATTGTTAAATCTCCACCATCATTATGGATTACAATAGGGGTATTTTTCTTGAATAATCCAAGCTCTGTCCCAGCAACGACAGCGGCACAAGATCCCGTACCACAAGAATTGGTAATTCCGACTCCTCTTTCAAATACTCTTAAAGAAGCTTCTTCATTAGAAATGACCTTTACAAATTCTACGTTGGTTTTATTCGGAAAATATTCATGAGATTCAATCACGGATCCATATTTGTTTAATTTCATATCATTCAATTGATCTCTAATAAAAATGATTGCATGTGGATTCCCCATTGAAATTGCCGAAAATCTGAATATTTTATCGAGTACCACCAATTCTTCATTGATGCATTGACTTGTCTTATTATCGATGTCAACGGGTATCAGGTCACACTCGAGTATTGGAGGTCCCATATCTATTTTAACTCCCTTGACAGTGTTTTCATCGATAGTAAGCCTCGCAATCAATATACCTTTTCGTGTTTCGATTCTTAAATCATTTTTTTTTACTATATTATTCTCATATACATGCTTTGAGAAGCATCTAATACCATTTCCACACATTTCAGCTTCAGAACCGTCAGGATTGAATATGCGCATCTTTACATCTGCTTCTGCTTCATTGGAATATCCAACAAATATTAAACCATCTGCTCCCACCGAAAAATGATTTTGGCATAAAATCTTAGCTAACTTGCTTTTATATTCTTCAGGAATCTGAAATTGAATGTCATTGATTACGATATAATCATTTCCCAAGCCATGATATTTTTCAAACTGTAATTTTTCTATGCTAAAATCATCTATGTTCATTACAATATAATATAA
>DXJM01000477.1 GCA_019057355.1 Promethearchaeota archaeon
CGTTATATTGTATTAAAAAAGGGATCTATTAAGTAATAAAGGGAAAACATCTTGTCCGTGGATAGAAAGAAACTAGAAGCACTGCTAAAATGGTACATTCAAGAAATTGGTAAGGATCTAATAGCCGTCATTGTAGTTAATAGAGAAGGATTAGTTATTGAAGCTATTTCTGGAAAATCTTCTGAAAAAACTGTGGATGAGGAGATTGTTGGGGGTGTTAGCGCTTTAGTTGAACCTGTATTAACTCGAATAACAAAAGAATTCAGTTCTGGTGCTTTTGGAACAGGAACTTTTGATACGGAAGATTATCGCCTCATTTTTTGCGAAGCGGGTCCCGATGCGGTTTTTGTCACGGTTTTAGATGCGGTCGCAATGATCGATCCCGTCTTTCCTTATGCCTATTTAACAGCAGAAAAAATAGCAAGGGTTTTTGATGGCAGAACCGTCAGCCCGGTTATTCCTAAAATTGTTTCAACCAAAGATAGTCAACTCATTGAGCGAAAAAAAGATACCCTTCAAAAAATTAAAATTCAATCAGGAGAATACGCATACAAATTAATTTTAGGGGGAGAAGGGGGAGTTGGGAAAACGAGCATGGTACATCGTTTTGTAGAAGATACCTTTCAAACGGATTATAAATCAACAATAGGAACATCGATCATGAAAAAGGAATGCTTATTTGAAGGTTTGAGTAGCAAGGTTCGCTTCGTAATTTGGGACTTAGCAGGACAAGCACAATTCAAGAGGGTACGAATGTCATATGTCGAAAATGCCGAAGCGGGTTTATTGATTTATGATGTAACTCGAAAAGAAACGCTTGATAACCTTGAGAATTGGCATAAAGAAATCATAACCGCGTCACCAACAATTTCATTAATTTTAGTAGGAAATAAAATTGATTTAACGGAAAAGCGTCAAGTTTCTACCGAAGAGGGACAAGGATTAGCATTAAAACTCGGATTAACATACATTGAAACATCTGCAAAGACGGGTGAAAATATTAACGATGCTTTTAAAATGTTAGCTCTTCAGATCATCAAGAGATTTGTCGTGACAGAAGAAGTTTAAGCAGATCAAATGCACCCATAATGAGATTCCTTAAAATTGAAAAAAAAAAGCCCCTGGTGGGATTTGAACCCACGACCTATTGATTACGAATCAATCGCTATTACGGAGTATTTTTTCTATACCGCTAAGCCACAGAGGCATGATTTTATTAATGATAACTTAATATTTATTAATTTTAAACATATTATAAATTTATCTAATGAAGCAACATAACACCCTTAGTGATCTTGGAGAGAGAGCTTTAATTAAAATAATTGAAAATATCATCTATGAGAGTACCGGAAAAGAATTAATTCAAGATGACTCATTTTTTTATGCCCTTCCCCCCAATATAAATGAAAACGTGATGGCTGTTTTTAACTCGGACATGCTAGTTTCTACGACGGACATTCCTAACCAAATGACATGTTATCAAATGGGTTGGAAAGCTGTTATAATGAATATTAGTGATTTGATAGTAAAAAATGTTAAACCAAGAGCGATTATCATTTCATTGGGGCTTCCAAGAGATCTAAGAATTGATCATTTCGAGAAGATCATAAAAGGAATAGTGGATTGCTCAATAAAATATGATGTGGACTACATTGGTGGAGATCTTAATGAAACTAAAGAAATCATCATTAATCCCACGGTATATGGTTATCAGGAAAAATCAAGGATAATTTTTCGCAAAGGTGCAAGAGAGGGAGAAATGCTGGTTGCAAACGGTCAATTTGGATTGACTGGCGTTGGGTTCGATATTTTGTTGAATAAAAAGGGAAATTTAATGCAATTTCCTTCATATCAAAAATCAATAATGAGCGTATTAGAACCAGGAGATTTTAAAGGAGAAGCTTTCATTTTAGGAGGGGGTGATCTTGTTTCAGCAAGTATAGATTCTTCTGATGGGCTATTAAAGTCATTAACAGAATTGATCTCGTCCAACTCGAATATAGGATTTGAAATTTTCTTTAATGAGGAACTAATAGACAAGGAAGCAATGCAGTATAGCAAGGAATTTCATGTTTCACTGAAAAATCTCGTGTTAAATGCAGGAGAAGAATTCATTCATTTGTTTACAATATCTCAAGAGGATTTTCATAAAGCTTCAGAGAAGATGAGAGAAAAAGACATGAAATTATATCAAATAGGTAGAGTTATTTCTGAAGAAAAAATATATCTCCTTGAAAACAACCAGAAAGTCGAAATAAAAACGAATGGATTTCAGCATTTTAATCAATGATGAAAAAAACAGATAAGAGTTGCCAAAGTGAAAATCATAATGGGAACTTAAAGGGATTCTATCGAAAAAGTTATAAATTATTAGTAACTTAAATATATAAGCTCTATTAATATGTGCTTACTAAAGTATAGATTATAAATCTTAAAATTTTGGGCTATTAGCGCAGAATAAGCACAATTCGAGCTTTTTGCGTAAGCAGGTAGCGCGGCAGGCTTTTAACCTGAAGGTCGTGGGTTCGATTCCCACATAGCCCGTAAAACACTGCTATGTACCATTTTCTTGCTACGTTTTAAGGATACGCGAATGTTATACACGCAAGCAAGATTTTGAGCAATTATTAGCAAGAAAAGCATCCAAAAAAGGAGGGGGCATCTTATTTTTTTTATTATCATAATCGGAAGTCGTAAAAGAGAGCAAGTTTTTCTAAATATGTATTTAGGACATTTTCGATAACCGTGATGTGAGCAATAATAGTTAACATCCACGGGTGAACAATTTTCTATAGGGAAAGAAAAAGGAAAAAGATGCAATGCCTCTTCCATAGGTGAAATGAAAAGAAATATATTTTATCTAGAGTAAGTCGCTTTTCGTTGAAAAAAAAAACCTTGATTGAATTCATAGTTATAAGATGTTTCTAAGAGATAATTAATTATTTGTAACAATTGCTCAACTATAGACATTTTTTTTTTTTTTGATATTTGAGTTTGAAAATAAATAAATTAATGTTCTTTCATATATTTTATATAATAAGAGAATACTTTGAGAAGAAATGATTACACCCACGTTTAAACTTCCTTCAGATGAACCGGAACAATTATTAATTAAATCTCAAGATAATTCAAGTCCCGATTATGGTTGTGAACCAGCAAAACGTGATATCAAGACCCTTCTTGAACATGGCGTGATTAACCTAAATAAGGTAAGTGGTCCTTCAAGTCATGAGGTTGTTTCATGGGTAAGGAAAATTTTAGGGGTTTCAAATGCGGGACATAGTGGTACATTAGATCCTAATGTTACGGGAGTGCTTCCTTGTGCCTTAGGAAAGGCAACGCGTGCCCTTTCCGCCTTATTAAATGCTGGAAAAGAATATGTAGGGATAATGCACTTGCATACAAGTGAATTGCCACAGAGAATTGAAAAGATTTTCAAGTTATTTACAGGGAAAATATATCAAAGACCCCCAATAAAATCTTCTGTGGTGAGAAAATTGCGGATTAGGGAGATTTATTACACCCAAGTATTAGAAATCAACAATCCTCATGTTTTATTTCGAATTGGTTGCGAAGCAGGGACATATGTTCGGAAATTTTGTTTTGATATTGGAGAAGCTTTATGTTCAGGGGCTCACATGTTAGAGTTAAGAAGAACGAGGGTTGGACCGTTTAAAGAAGGAGATAACCTGATCACCCTCCAAGACCTAAAAGATGCTTGCACGATTTTCCAAACTGATGGAGATGAGAAATATTTAATGAAAATAATATCTCCGATGGAAAAAATGGTTGATCACCTCCCAAAAATCTATGTTAGAGACTCTGCAGTTGATGCGTTATGTCATGGTGCAAATCTAGCAGCAGCAGGATGTTGTTTTATCGATGCAAGAATAAATCCCGGGATGCAAATTGCTTACATGACGTTAAAAAAGGAATTAATTGGATTCGGCATTGCTAGTAAAAATGCGATAGCAATATTAAAAGCAAAATCGGGGATTATAGCTAAAACAGACAAGATATTCATGAATAGGGGTATTTATCCCCGTTGGAATAGTAAAAAATAACGGATGTTGATAGAAGGAATCATGGTACCAAAAGATCAACATTATTTTACACCATATCCTGATGTTCGATTAAAAATACATACCGTTTCAGAAAGCCTTCGTAGACATTTATATATCTTTAAGACGGTCACAGGTGTTTTTTCCTTTAATAAAATTGATTTAGGTACAAAAATATTAATAGAACACATGTATATACCTTTAAAAGCCTGTGATCTATTGGATTTGGGATGTGGATATGGTCCAATAGGAATTGTAGTGGCACATGAGTCTCCAAAAAGCCAAGTTCATCTTATTGACATCAATAAAAATGCATGTTGGTGTGCGAAAGAGAATATTAGAATTAATATTTCTAATTATAAAGGACGTGTAAAAGTCGTTTCTGGGAATTTTTTTGAACCATTTTCATTAAAAAATATTGAATTTGATGGAATATTCATGAATCCTCCAATAAGACTTGGAAGAAAAGCATTCTTTAAAGTTTGTGATGATATCTATAAAAACTTGAAACCAGGAGGGTCCTTTCAATTTGTTCTTAGAAAAAAGATGGGAGCAGAACATGTTTATCATACTCTTAAAGAGAGATTTCCCGGAGAACACATTGAGATCACATGCAAGAGGAGTGGTTATTGGGTGTTTAGATGTTTTCACGAGAGATGAGCAAAGAACAAATATAAAAAATATGAGTCATTTGGTTCTCTAATAATACAAGATTTCAATTAGTAAAACTTTTTACCTAGAGAGTATTTTATTTTATATAACCCGGAACACAGAGGATGTATTTGACAAAGAAAAAAATGATAGACGTGCTATTGCATAAATACGTTCCAAAACATATTCTTTTAACGCAAGAAGAAACAATGGACCTGTTGGATAAATTCAAGATCGGACTTAGCGATTTGCCCCAAATTTTTGAAAAAGATCCCATTTCTATTGCAATAGGCGCTAAAGAAGGAGATGTAGTAAAAATAATCCGTGATTCGGATACTTCTGTAAAATCTGTCGTATATTATCGTTACGTAAAAAAAGAAAAACTATAGAAATTTTTAATTTTAGATTCAATAATAAAAAACCAATA
>DXJM01000478.1 GCA_019057355.1 Promethearchaeota archaeon
AGAAGATTCCAATATAAAAAATTATTACTGTCGTTATAAATATTATATTAAAAGAGTAAAGATGAAAAAGAAACAAGTGTCTATACGATTGAAATGATACTCAACAAAGTTTCATTTTTTTATTTGTCCTTTGAGCTCAATAATAATCATTTCTAACTCTTTCATTGCTTTTTCTGCTAATTCTTCTCCATTTTCAACATTAAAGCATGTTATTGATAGTTCAATTTCAACAGAAAGGCCAATTCGGGGATGGGTTTTTATCCATAATTGTGGATATTTTTTCTCAATCTTTGTAACATGAGGTGCAATCTGAGATTCTCCAATTCCCATAAATATGAAACCTTTTTCAAGGAACTTCCCTTTTTTTTCTCTTAAAATTGGTAAAATGATTTCTTTAAACATCGCGTACATTTCCATTGGCACTCCAGGAAGACAAAAAATCATGATATCCTTTACTTTTATTTTTATCCCTGGAGCTGTTCCCCTGATGTTCGGAATCGGCACTGCTCCTTCAGGGAGAAAAGCCATTTTTTCACGTTCTGGAGTCATTCCTTCCATCTTTAAAAGTCCTAATTTGCATGCTTTATCATATGATTTTTTAATAGAATTATATGCATTTATATCCTGCTTTAGCACTCTTTTTAAGGCAATTCCTACAGCCTCTAGTGTCATGTCATCAAAAGTAGGACCAAGCCCTCCGGTGGTAATAATAATATCTGGATTTCGAACCATGCTTTCTCTTAAAGTATTTGATATAACATCAAGTTCATCTCCAATAGAAGTAATCCTCTTTATTTGATGTCCATATTTAGTAATCCTTTTTGCAAGCCAATTGGAATTAGTATCTTTGATCTTTCCAATTAGGATTTCATTTCCAATTATTATTAGTTCTATTTTCATTGATAAGTGCAAAAATTCTAATAGCTTAAAAAATATTGTTTTATTAGATAATTGCATTTTGATGGTATGCTGTTTCATTTTATGCTGTAGATCACTCTGAAGTAACTAATTTAATTTCAAATCTTAAAACATTTTCAGGCCTACTTCCTCACTATATCATTCATTCCGGAAATTATACATTGGAATAAATATAAAAAAGCTAAAAAAAATGACAATAGAGATTGACGATGCTGGAACAGGAGATCTAGTTGGTGATGCATTTATAGGACTGTTCAGGAAGGAAACCAACCATTTAATCTTTAAAAAAGTCCCTCTTGAAATGTTTAATGAGGAGAATTGGAAAAGGAAAAGGGTTTACGAGATTGTCGTTGATTTGGTTAAAGAGGGTTTGGCAGAGTTAGAATTTCAAAAGGATAAAGATACGATTTTAATCTGCAGGGGTAATATCTTTGATCAAGTAAGAACCTATTTCAATGAAGAGGGCATTAAATATAATGCTGCGATTATTGAAGGAAAATTACAAGAGGCTATAGAAGGGAGATATATTTCACACCTTCGTAATGATTTAGGTATCATGACTAGGAGCCTTACCACGAAAAGTGGAGCAAAGAGATATTTTGTATTATTTAATTGGGTTTCAAGAGATTTTATTAAACGAGAAAAATATGTAAAATCAGGCTTTAAAAGATGGAAAACTATTTGGAGACAAAAAGCTATTGAAAAATATAATAACTATAATAATAGCTTTTCAAAACAGAACTCTAAAAAATGATTGACTAAACCAATTCAGTATTGCAACTTTTACATTTCTTAGTATTGGGAGTATTTTCAGTACCACATGCAAAACATATTTTTTTTGTCTCATCTTCAGGTTGTTCAATGATGATACTATCATTATCTTGATCCTCTCGATTACTTTCACTTTCATCATTATCTAATTTATATATTTTTTTAGCCTCTTTTAGAATTTCCTTATCAAGTTCTTCATGAGGTGTAAGGATCATAAAATCATTAGATGGCTTAATTTCTAAAATTCCTTCGGGTATTCCTTTATTTTTTGGATTTTCTCCCACTTTATGAGTAGTATTTTCATTAGATTTTATTTTATTTTGATTTTCTTGAACATAAATCATATCCTGAACCTCTTCCTCTTTTCTAACTCGATTTGGAATTGCTAATTTTACTTTTAAATCCTTTATATGTTTTAAAATTTGTTCAGTTTTACTTATTAACATGCGTCGGTAAATATTATCGATATTAGGATCTTTAGAAACATTCAATGTCATTTCAGAGATGGATATCCACGCATTTATTGCATCATGCAATTCATCACGCTTTTCATGACTATTAGCAACGGCAATTTTTTTTGATAATTCTCTATTAAATGATTCTATGTTCATAGGAAATATTTAATGAATTGGACTTTTAAATCTTTTATAAACCAGTCTCAAATTTGATTTTAGTGATTAGAATAGTTTTATTAAATTGTATTTGTTTTATAAAAATAAATAGTATTCCCCCTTGAGGAATATTAAAAATATTATCAAATAACATTAACATATGTCCATTAGACCTTTTACTCCAAGTGATATACAACAATTAAAAGAGATATTTGAAAAAAATGGTTGGAAAATGAAAGGTCAAGTTAATGATATATTTCGCTATAGCTTAAAAAAAACAAATCTCATAGTATTAACATTAAAATTCCCTTTAAGACTCCCAAAAATACGTTTAAATCTTCCCTATGAAATAGCAAATTTTAAAATATCAATTGTCTTTAAATTATGGCATTTAAATGATAAAACGATAAAGATAATATTCTACTTTTTAAAAGCATTTAAAGAATTAACAGAACAAGTCTTTTTAGAACCAAATATCTCTGTAGAAGGGAATATCCAAGATTTCTTAAATATACTAAATCTGATTTTACCTGAAACGATTAAAAACGAAACCGAGAGAAGTTGGCTCAATAGAATTAGAACTTCCCTACTGAATAAAAGAGATCATTTTTCTGATCAATTTAACCAGTTTGATAAAGAAAAAACGGAAAAAATTGTAAATATCCTTAAAAATTCGGGATTAAATCCTTCCTTTAAACAACCTTGGGAATTAAAAAAGGGGCTTCCCAAAATAAGAACATCTGAAACATTACTCTTTTCTAATGAAGATGAAAAGTTAGATGAGTTTTTCATACTTGAAAAAGGATTTATTACTTACTTTAAAGATTTGATATACGAAAAATTATATATAAGGACATTTTTTGAAAGCTATAATCCGTATTTGCTAAGCACTGCTTTAAATTACGATCAAAATACAGAGTTTAATTTTGAAATACATGTAAAAAATTGGATAAAATTGTCTCGAGTCTTTTTAAATTCAATACTGGACATCATAAATAATGCAAAATTAAATATTAATGAATTTATGACATTTAATCCTGAATATGAGCTTTTGAATAATGATTTTGAAGGTAATATATGCAATTTTCCTCTATCTGCTTTAAATTATGAAAGTATTCTTTCAAAAGAGTTGTTTGAGTTGCATAATAATTTATTTGAATCACCTCCTACTCACTTTGAAGTGATCGAATCATCTATTGATAATTATACTAAAGCGGAAGCTTTCATTAGGAATTATCAGTTTGAATCTGCAACTCGTCTATTGAATGAGGCTTTAAAGATATTCAATAAATATCACCAAAAAAAAGCTGTTATCTCTGTATTATTATTGCTAAGAAAGATTGCATCACAATTAAACGACAGACACCTTGAGCAAAATTATTTGCAAAATGCATTAAATATCATAAAATCAGAGGGAACTCCAAATCATTTTCTTATTAATATTCAATATAAACTAGGAAAGACATATTTTAAACTAAGATTATTAAATGAATCCATTAATCATTTTAATGAAGTAATTAGCCATAATAAAGGAAAGGTAGCTCATTCAGAACCGAATGGGACATTAAATAATAGTGATAACACTCTAAAATCCATAGGCATGGCTTTTATTTATTTAGGATTGATATATACAGAACAAGAAAAACTCGCTGAAGCGAAACTTCATTTTAAAAATGCATATGAAATTGGGAAAAATTCATTAAAAGTCAAGCTAAACTTTTATTTACATCGTGCGATCGCGTACAAGCAACGAAAAAATTCTTCTCAAGCAATTAAACTGTTGACAATGGCATTAAATTCTTTTAATGAAGAAAATTTACCTCTTCACGAGAATATCTTCTTTAAACTACTTTTACAAATGGCAGAAATCTACTTGTTCTCAAGAAAAAATAAAAATAAATCTTTATATTTCTGAGATTCTTTTAAAA
>DXJM01000479.1 GCA_019057355.1 Promethearchaeota archaeon
CTAATTGTTTATAATATAAGAAAAAAATTCTATAAGAATTCCTTTCTAATTTATGAAAGATAATAGAGGTTGAAAGATATGACTGAAGATGAAAATGAAGTTTTTGAAATTGTTGAAGAATTAGATACAAGGGGATTATTTTGTCCCGAACCACTTTTCGAAGTAAGAAATTTATCGGAGACAATTGAAGTAGGGCAATGTTATAAAGTTATTGCAGATGACCCTGCTGCTGATGAAGATTTGCATCGATGGGCAAAAAGAACCAATACTGAAGTAGTTGATTTTAGAAAGGATGGAGAAGATTTGATCTTCATTTTTAGAAAGAAAAAATAAATAAGAGGTGGTATAAATATGGGTAAAAAACTTTTATACGTTCAGACAAGTGATAACCCAGAACGTCAGTACTCGCCTTTAGTACTAGCCCAAACGGCAAAAGCAATGGACTTGGAACCAATAATATATTATTTGGGTACAGGTCTTAGAATCCTAAAACCTGGGCAGGCAGAGATTATAAAATTAGGTGATTTTCCAAGCGTGAAAGAAATGATTGATAAAACCTTGGGGATGGGTATTGAAATTTTGGTGTGTGAAGCATCTAAACGAATGCTTGGATGGGATAAGGTTGATCTAATTCCGGGAGTTAAAATTGTTGGAGCAGCAACTTTAAATGATCTAGTATTGGAATCGGATGGAACCTTATGGTTTTAAAAAGCAATTTAACTTAAGGGAGGAAGAATAAAAATGAGCATGTATTTAGATTACCAGGCAGCAAGACCAGTAGATCATCGTGTATTCGAGGCAATGAAACCTTATTTCTTCAAGGATTTTGGAAATCCTTCTTCATTGCATCAATATGGATTTACAGCAACTAACATGTTAGATGAAGCTCGACGTGATATTACCAAATTTATCAATGCTCCTAATCCTGAAGATATTATTTTTACATCTGGAGCGACGGAATCAAATAATCTAGCTATAATAGGAGGAGCATTGCGTAATCAGAAAAAAGGAAATCATGTGATAATCTCAGAGATTGAACATATCTCAATTTTAAATATTGCCAAATACTTAGAACGACTTGGGTTCAAGGTAAGCAGGGTTCCCGTGGACAGATTTGGCATCATTAATCTGAACAAATTGGAACGGATGATAACAGATAAGACAATATTAATATCGATCTCTACCGCAAGTAATGAAATTGGCTCCCTCCAACCTGTAGAATCTATTGCAAAACTTGCAAATGAACATGAGATCTGGTTTCACTCTGATGCCGTTGCCAGTGAAGCGACTATACCCATTGACGTTCAAAAAGTGCCTTTTGACATGTTAACCATTTCATCAAATGATATCTATGGACCCAGGGGGATAGGAGCTCTTTATCTTAAAAAAGGGGTGAGAGTAAATCCCATCATTATCGGAGGTGGACAGGAAAAAGGATTGAGATCGGGATCGGAAAACATCCCGGGTATTGTAGGATTCGCGAAAGCTGCTGAAATAATGAAAAGAGAAATGGAAAAAGAAGCTTCAAGACTAAAAGAGTTTAGAGATAGGTTAATCCGAGAAATATTAAAAATACCTAAATCACATCTGAATGGACATCCTGAGATAAGAACTCCTGACAATGCGAATTTTAGGTTTGATTATATTGAAGGAGAATCATTACTTTTATCTTTGAAAGATGAAAAAATTGCCGTGGCTTCTGGTTCAGCATGCTCTTCAAAGACCTTAGAACCCTCCCATACCCTTATTTCATGTGGTCTTTTGCATGAAGAAGCACATGGAAGTTTATTATTGACAGTTGGGAGGTTTACTGAGGAGAAAGATATTAACAAAATTGTTGAAGTATTGCCGGGAATAATTAAACGGTTGAGAATCTTATCTCCCCTCACGCCTTCAGATTTATTAAAACAACTACAAGAGGAGGATAATTGAATGAGTGTACATAAATATACTGATAAAGTCATGGACCATTTCCGTAATCCGAGAAATGTAGGAACAATTGAAAACCCCGATGGTTATGGTAAAGTAGGAAATCCCGTCTGTGGAGACTTAATGGAAATATTCTTAAGGATCGGTAAGAATGATAAAGATGAGGAGATCATTGAAGACATTAAATTTAGAACGTTTGGATGTGGTTCTGCTGTATCAACATCTTCAATGGTAACAGAAATGGCTAAAGGAATGACACTTGATGATGCTTATAAGATAACTCGAACTGATGTTGCTGAAGAATTGGATGGACTCCCTCCAATCAAAATGCATTGCTCGAATTTAGCGGCTGATGCTTTAAAGGCCGCAATAAATAATTACCGTGAAGGCACCAAGCCAGATATAGAGGTTGTGACATCTTGTCAGCTAGAGGTTAGGGTCATTTTAGGAGTGGACGAATTCAAGGGAAAAGGGGTATACACGGAAATCCCCGAGTTAGAAGAATTAAGAGAGAAGAGGACATTAATAGTTGACTCAGGAGATGAGTCCTTGGAATTAGCCTTGAAATTAACAGAATATACCGGAAGAGTAATCGTAGCGACTTCGGCAAAAGAGAATCCCGGAACTGCTGATATTGCACGAAAATTGAAGCAATCTGATGTAAAGATCTTGCATCAATCAGAAGTCAATGAAATAAAAGGAGAATTAGACGAAGTTGAAAAGGTAATAATCCACGATTTCGATGAGGATGAGAATTATGAACTGTTTGTAGATGCGGTCATAATTCTTGATA
>DXJM01000480.1 GCA_019057355.1 Promethearchaeota archaeon
GTTAAAAACAACTAATAAAAAAAAGCATCATGTCAGATACTCCAGAAACACTTGATATAATTCTCAGAAAACTTTTATCGGCAATTCCTGAAGTAACCGCTGCAGCTATCGTATCAGTTGAGGGTCTTCCAATTTCCTCTGCTTTAGCGGCAGATATAGATGAAACGCGTATTGCCGCAATGACCGCGGCCATTTTATCACTCGCAGAACGTGCTATTCATGAAATGAATAAAGGGGACTTTCAGGAGATATTAATTAAAGGAACTGATGGATATTTATTGGTATTGCAAGCGGGGAGAAATGCAGTTTTAACGGTTTCTACTACTCCAGATATACGGCTTGGACTGATTCTACTCGATGCCAAGAGAACATGTGAAAAAATTGCTAAATTAATCTAAAACAATTTCTCATTCTTGGATTTAGTATCGCTATATTTTTTTAAAAATGATTCTGCTTATCAATTTAAACAAGAATATAATAAAGTAATGCATTTTTTTGAATAAACTATTTGATAATTGTAAATATTTTAAGCTCTAATGCTAAGAGAAAACGTAAATTATTAATTATACCTTTCATTTAATAACCATATAGAGTTTTCATTAAACTGCTCAATCTTAGCTTAGTCAAGATATTTTTTAATATAATGGTGAATTTATAGAGGATGTTCATTGTTTATACTGTTTCAGCTCGAATAGCAATCCCTCCATTCCTATTTGATCAGAATAAAGAAGTTTCAGCAAGAATCATTTTATCTGAAGATTATGACGGAATTATTACTCGAGAATTTGGATTTATAATCTCTATTGTTGATGTTCTTACGGTTGGACCCGGAATGGTGATTCCTGGTGATGCAAATACCCATCATCTAGTCGAATTTACGATATTATCATTTAAACCTTCAATTTCAGAAGTTGTTGAGGGGGATGTAGTAGAAATAGTTGACTTCGGTAGTTTTATAAGAATGGGGCCTTTAGATGGCTTGGTTCACGTTTCTCAAATATGTGATGATTATATTTCATATGAACAAGTGAGCAATCGATTTATTGGAAAGGAAACAGGGAAAATATTAGAAGTTAATGACAAAGTAAGAGCAAAAATAATAGCCGTCTCGTTAGGAACGGGACGTAGCGGGAAACTTGGATTGACCATGCGTCAAAAATTTTTAGGAAAGGATGAATGGATTCAAAACGAGTTAGATCATTATTTTTCTGAATCTGATGGGAACAATGAATCTGAAAAAAAAACCGATAAAAAAACTGATAAAAAATGAAAGAAAGAGCATGTAAAACATGTCATTTAATTACAAAAAATGATACTATTTGCCCTAAATGTAAGACCCATACCTTAAGTGAAGATTATAATGGAGAGGTCATTATTATTGATCCTAAAGAGTCAAAAATAGCGGAATATCTCAAAATCTTCATTCCAGGTAAATACGCGCTAAGAGTTAGATAACCGCAAATATATCCATTTTTTGAATACGATCATAAGAATCAATAATTTTATCTTTTATGTTTCATGGAATTATATATTACCTCTTATATAGAAGATAATAGAAATAAAATACGTGGTTCAAAATGTCTTTTGAAATTGAAATAACTAGTGAAAAAAAACATCCCTTAATCGATAGGACCGAATACGGATTCAAAATAGGTTACTTCGGAAAAGGAACACCAAATCGATTAGAAGTGAAAAAGAAGATTGTTGCATTGAAAAATTTGGACGAGAAATTAACCATTATCAAAAATATTGAAACACATTTTGGTGGTACTGATGCTATTGGAAGTATTTATTCATATGGAAGTCAAAAAGAGTTAGAATTTTTTGAGCCATTTCATATTCGAGTAAGGAACTTATCATTAGAAAAACGATCTGAAATCATACAATTGAGGAAGAAAAAGGAGCCATATAAGCACCTTTTTATCCAAGAATATAACAAATAACTGAAAAATAAATGAAATAAAAAATGACGAAATTATCAAATAACTATAAAATTGAAAATGGTAATCTTGTAAGAACACACCGTACGTGTCCCAAGTGTGGCGTTGGCTATTTCCTAGCCGATCATTACGATCGTAGTAGCTGTGGTCGATGTGGATACACGATATTTAAAAGAAAAGGAAAATCAACAACGACACAAACCACTACTGCAAGACGTTCTCCTAGAAAGCGAAATAAATCTACATGATATAGATCTCACATATCATACAGTATAAAATTTAATTAATTTGTTATTCCTAACTATCTAAACTTCGTTATTAATAATTTTAGTAAAAAGTAAACGCTCTTCTAAAATGACAAATGAAATTCAATAAAAATATCTGTCTTGGAATTGAAAGCACGGCACATACTTTTGGAATAGGAATTATAGATTTTAATGGAAATGTTTACAGTAATATTAATAATATTTTTATTCCTGAAAGTGGTGGACTTCATCCATATCAAGTAAGAGAACAACACTTAAATAATTTCATGAGAGTAATAAATCAAGCATTATTAGAAGCGCGATGTTCAATCAATGATATAGACCTCATAACCTTCAGTCAAAGTCCAGGATTAGGACCCGTGTTAAAAATAGGTGCTCTAGTTGCTCGAATGATGAGTCAAATAAATAAAATCCCTATCGTTGGAGTCAATCATTGCGTTGCACACGTGGAAATTGGACGATTGATGTGTAAAATAAACGACCCTTTAACTTTATATGTTTCAGGAGGGAATACGATAGTCAGTGCTTTTGAATCAAACAGGTATCAAATATTTGGCGAAACTTTAGATTTACCAATTGGAAATTTAATCGATTCTTTCGCAAGATTAGTTGGATTGGCGCATCCTGGAGGTCCAAAAATAGAAAATTTGGCTCACCAATCTGAAAAATATATCCCTTTGCCTTATATCGTAAAAGGAATGGATCTCTCATTTTCAGGACTTTTTACCGCAGCTCGAAGACTCGTTAAATCTAAGGACTATAAAAAAAAATATGATTTGAAAGATATTGCATTTTCCCTACAAGAAACAGCCTTTGCGATGTTAACAGAAGTTACTGAACGAGCCTTGGCACATACGGATAAAAGTGAGGTTCTATTAACAGGAGGAGTTGCTGCAAACAAGCGCCTCCAAGAGATGATCCGTTATATTAGTCAAGAACATGACGCACGTTTTGAAGTAGTCCCCTTGAAATTTGCTGGAGATAATGGCGTCATGATTGCATGGACAGGGATTTTAAAATACAAGGAAGAAGGAGGCAATGATGTTTCAGATACTTACGTGAAGCCAAAAGAAAGAATGGATGAGATTTCAATTCCATGGAGGTCTTAAATATTAAATGAAAAATCCATTCATTAAAGAAAAACTCATGCATAAAGGGGCAGAAGCTAGCTTATTTTATGGATTTTGGTTTGATAAAGAAGTTATATATAAACATCGTATTCCTAAAGAATATCGCTTGAAGGAATTGGATCATGAAATTAGAATGAAAAGAACCTTAAATGAAGCAAGGGCTCTTATTAAGGTTAAAAAATACGGAATAAACTGTCCTCAAGTTTATGACATTGATCATGAAAACTCTACAATAATAATGAAATACATAAGAGGTTCAAAATTAAAAGAGATATTAAGTAATATGGATGCTATGAAGAAACGAGAATATTTTAGAATGATAGGACATTCCATTGCGATCTTACATAAAAATGGACATGTTCACGGGGATATAACAACTTCAAATCTTATTGTTACAGAAAAAGAAAATATTTTCCTAATTGATTTTGGACTTCACGAGTATTCAGATTCTTTAGAAGATAAAAGTGTCGACTTACATTTATTCAAGAGAGTTCTCATATCCTCCCATGGAAAAGATTTTGAAACGTGTTTTAATGCATTTCTTGAAGGGTATCGGATGGTATATGACAAGGATGGATCAGATGAAGGAGATCGAATAATAAAAAACATTTTAACTATTGAAACTCGTGGTAGATATGTCAAAAAAGAAGAAAGACTCTAAATTTTATATCATTCTCTTTATGTTCAGCAATTTACTTAAGTAAAATAAAAAATGTATACCTGATTTGGAGATCTTTAAATACTTCCCTCTCCTTTAAGATAATTTTATATAACAAAATTA
>DXJM01000481.1 GCA_019057355.1 Promethearchaeota archaeon
GAAGGGAATTTAAAAATTATCTAATTTCAATAAATTGTCAAAATAATAGAAACTTTTGTATTCAAATGCACCATTCTATCCAAATCTGTTCCATATTTATCTTTTTGAATTATTTTAAAATTCTCACTTAACTTTTTAATAACTCATTTTCAATATTCTTTAAATTTTGAAGTTGATAATTTATTCCTTATTGCTTTTGAAAAATGATTTATTATTCCGATATTTTCAAATCTAGTGAATATTCTTGATAATCTAATGAAACAAATTATTGATAAATTCTCCAATTTTATCAATTGCTTCCCTTGATTCATTTAAGATGTATATTCCAAAATTTTGCCAGACATGCATCATGTCATCCCATTCTTGGAGTGTTATATCAATTCCTGCAGCTTTAGCTCTCTCAAAAAATCGCGTTGAGCTATCATGGAGCATTTCAGATGTACTAACTTGAAGCAGAAGGGGTGGCAAGCCTTTTAAATCGGCATAAATGGGAGAAATATATGGATTATATGAATCTGCATTTTTAACATACACAAAATTCCACCAGAAAATACCAACATCTGCTAATATTGGATCTGTTGCAGCGTTTGAGTATATTGTTTGAGATTCAGAGGTATAATCTAATACCGGAGAAAGAGCAATTGCGCCTGTAGGTAATGTTAATCCCTCATCTCTTAACTTTATAAGTGTGGCGAAGCAGAGATTTCCACCTGCAGATTCACCCCCTATAATTATATTTTTTGGGCTGTATCCTTCTTTTAAAAGCCATTTGTATGAAGCAATACAATCCTCTAATCCTGCAGGAAAAGGATGTTCGGGAGCGAGACGATAATCTATACTTAATACTTTCAATCGTGTAATTTTTGCGATTTCAACAGTTATCAATCGACTATATTTCGGAGAACCCACAACATGACCACCACCGTGAAAGTATAATAACACGTGATCTTTACGGGCTTTTGGAACTACTTGCCATTCTGCAAGAATCCCATCAATATTTATCGATTCAATTTTTATATCTTCTGGAAAAGAATAAGTCTTTATTTGATTTTCAGCATAATAATCTACAGAATGCCTGTATAACCTTGTTAAAACGAGGATCTCATCTTCGCTGAGAAAATTTGAAAGTTCTTTTATTGATTCATCATTATTTGCTAATTTTTGAAAAAATAGTTTATTTCCTTCGGCATTTTTTTCCATGTATTTTTTTAAATCAATCCCTTTATTTTCTTCAAGATTTAGAAAAGAAATGGCTCCACTTCCTTGAATTCTATTTATTTTATTAACTATTTTAAGAACATCTTTTCTGATTTTTTTTGCATCAAAAATTGTCATTTTTTGTTTTTTACCTCTTATAAGGGCTATACTCAAAAAATCATTTACTAAATAATAAGATTTCTCATAATGATCATATTATTACTTGCTTAATCGTTTAAAACTTACTAATTTAATGAAAATTATTTTTAAATAAAATACTACTTGGATAATTTTAAGATGTGTTAATGGTGCTACCATTTTCTTCAATTGAATTCTCATTTTTTTAATTCAATGTCATTAGATAACACATTGGGTTTAAGCTTTCGCTTTATTAGTCGTGCCACTCTTAGGTCGAAAAGGATTAGGACCTAATGCTCTAATTATCTTGTCAAAACTCGTTGCTTCTTGTTGAAACTTTTGTCCTTCTGCAGCTGTACAATATCCCATTTTTAATCTCCTATCATCAATACCGATTTTTTTTAGTATTTCTTTTAAATATTCAACCTGACGATATGCAAAGTAGTTGCCATTCTCATAATCACATTCTTTAGGATATCATCCTACAATTAAGACACCATCTGCCCCTCTTCCAAATGCTCTCATGACAAGATCGTCACCTACCCTTCCTGTACAAGGGACTAGAACAGTTCTTAAGGACGTTGGATATTGCGCTCTAATTGTACCTGCCATGTCAGCAGAACCATATCCTCATTTCCAGCACAAGAAAGCAATGATTCTAATTTCTTCATTTTCTCCCATTGTTTTACCCTTTTTATTCCTCTATTGGTAGTAATTCATCAAGATAAGCCATGTATTGATCATCTCGATAGTATGTCAATTCAATCGCTTTAGAAGGACATAACGAGGCACAAGTTCCACAGCCCCTACAACGAATTATGTCAACAACTAATGTTCCTTCTTTACTAACTGAAATGGCGTTATATGGACAGGCTTCTATGCATTTATAGCATTTTGCACATCTCTTGTCAAAAGGAATCGCTCGAATCAGTTCCATTGTATATTCCCCCTTACTCATTGGGATTCCAGCGCTTGATGCTGCTCCCTTTGCCTGACTTACTGCGAGATCAATCGTTTTTTGACCTTGTGCAGATCCTGCAATATAAATCCCTGGGACCTTCGTGCTTATAGGATCTAAGCGAGCGTGATATTCCTTTAAAAATCCATCAGGGCTCTTTTCCATGTTAATTATTTTTGCTATTTCAATTGTTCCTTGTGAAGGCAGAGAACCAGAAGATAAGACAACCATGTGATATTCAGCTTCTACAATTGTATCTGATCCAACAGGTTCAAAGCGTACTCTAAGGTTTTTGGTTAGCGAATCTTCTTCTATTCTTCCTACTAATCCTTTAACAAATAATATCCCCGCTTCTCTCGATCTTCTATAATATTCTTCATAATCCTTTCCAGCACATCTCATGTCGATATATACACAGGTTATTTCTGTATCAGGATATTCTAATTTGATTAGTTTAGAATTTTTTAGTGAAAGATTACAACAAACGACACTACAATATTCATGCGTGTTTAGATCTCTCGATCCGACACAATTTATGAATAAAATATTTGTTGGACGTTTTCTATCCGATGGTCTCTTTAAATGACCAAAAGTGGGGCCATTAGGAGCCAAAATTCGTTCTAATTCAATTTGATTTATAACATTTTCATACAGGCCATATCCATAATCTGGTCCTTTATATAGATCCCAACCAGTCGCTACGATAATCGTTCCTACTTTTAAATCTATTATGGTATCTTGCATGCTGAAATTTATAGCTTCTTGTTCACATGCATCGACACATGCAAAACATTCAACACATGATTCTCTCATAATATCTCTTACAGCTGGAACTGCTTGGGCAAAAGCAATATCAATAACTTTTCGAGCTGACAGGTTTTCATCAAAATAATTTGGAACATAAATAGGACACTTATCTGTACAAGATCCGCAACCTGTACATTTAGTTTCATCAACAAAACGGGACTTACTTTTCACTTGAGCCATAAAATTTCCAATATATCCATCAACTTTTATGACTTCACTATATGACATAATTTTAATATTAGGATGGCGATTTGCTTCGAGCATTTTAGGCCCAAGAATTCATATTGAACAATCATCAGTTGGAAAGGTTCTGTCTAACTGTGCCATTCGCCCTCCTATAGTAGTATTTTTCTCTACTAAATATACTTTATGCCCAGCATCACCTAAATCAATAGCAGCAGTTAAACCAGCAATACCTCCTCCTATGACTAGAGCTTCTCGAATAACCGGTAATGTTTTTGTTGGAATATCTTCTAACAATCGTGCTCTAGAAATACCTGCTTTTATAAGTTCAATTGCCTTTTTATTTGCTTTCTCTCGATCTTGTTGATGAACAAAACTACAATGCTCTCTGATGTTTACAAATTCTAAATATCGCGGTGCTAACCCTGCTTCCCTGAGAATTGCGTGAAAAACAGGTTGATGTGTTTTTGGTGTACAGGCAGCAACGACTATTCTAGATAAATTGCTTTCTTCGATTTGCTCCTTGATATATGATGATCCACCTTCGGTACACATGCTTAAATATTCAAAAGCTTTTACCCCAGCTAATTTATTCAATTCTGAAACAATTAAGGGAACATCCAAAATTCCTGCAATATTAATTCCTCAGCGGCACACGAAAACTCCGACAATTTTTTTATCTTTGGTCTGATTTTCAGACAAATTTTTCACCTTTTAAAAACCTATCCTCCTGAGAATTAAAATATTTTATTTATACAAAGGTAAATTGTTTATTGTATTAAAGTTAAATCCTTATTCAAATTCAATAATC
>DXJM01000482.1 GCA_019057355.1 Promethearchaeota archaeon
AAGTATCATATACACGCTCTATATAAAAAGAATTGAGGAATAAACTTTCCCAATAAATTAATTTAAATTTTTTATTTCACACTTGAAAAGCATTGCATGTTTTTTCGTCGATCCGAATAGAAATGGAATACAATGCGAAAGTGCAGCAAAGGATCCTCAGAAAGTTTTTGAATTATAAATTTTTAATTTTATAGGAATAATTATAGTTTTATAAATAATTTGAAGGTTATCTAAGAACTAATAATATTCTTAAATAATAATTACCATATTATTTTAAATCTTTAAGTCTAATTAGATAGTATTAGAATTTTAACTACAAATAATGTGATCAAAATTGAGTCTCAAAGAATTTACCAAGGAAATATTTACGCGCTATGGTTTTACAGAGGATGATATTAACATTTACGTGGGCTATTTAGGAGTGCCTAGAGCAACCGTGAGCGAAGTCTTCATGGGATTAGAAGAAAAATTTGAATATGAATATGCTAAAGTAGAGGAAATAACCGAGAAGTTGGTTGAAAAAGGTTTCCTGAAAAAAATTGAAGGAATGGTTCCACGATACATCCCGCTAGAACCTTATTTTGGATTATTTACCGAAGAATCCGCCGTATTCAGGGAAGAAATTAGTAAAATAAAAGATGCTATTTTGGCAGATCAATCAAGTAGATTTGAAAAACTTGAATCTATTCAAAATAAAAGCTTGAATGAAGTTGATACTGCCGTAAAAAATCAAATCAAGGACTTTTTTCAAGATTCAGATACAAAAAATGAAAATAAAAGGGCTCGGATAGAGAGCGCTACAACCAGATTTACAGGAACTTCAAAAACCCTTGAATCTGAACTTCATGCTAATACCGAAAAAGATTTTAAAGAATTAAAATCGGATATAGAACAATTAGATAAAGAATTAACGGGAATCAAAGATGCTCAAAACAGTCAATCAAAGGCTTTAGAAGCGAAGACTCATGAAATTCACGATCAGTTGAACAATAATCTCAAGAAAATTTCAAAATCATTTGTTTCCGACAATGAAACTGCAATAAATAGCAGAAAAACAAATTTAGAAACCTTAATTGGAGATTTATTATCTGATTTCGGAAAGCGTGTCAAATTATTGGATGCCGAGTTGAAAAAGGAACTCGATGAGCATGTAGAGAGGCATAAAAATGTGGCAAATGACCTCAAACCACGAATGGAACAAATACTCGAAAAATACTTGGAGAGAATGAATAAAGTTGTTGAAGATCTAAAAAATAAAATCTCAAGACTTTTAGCAGAACATGCAACTCACGTCAAAGGCACCACAAACACTCTCCAAACAGATTTAAAATCGCTTGTCGAAGAAAGGCATAGAACTTTAGCCGAACAATGCAAAACATTTAGAGAAAATTCAAAAACACTAGTAAATAACTTGATAGAGCAGGCAAATCGATTTTCAGATTTTTCAGAGGACATGGCTAAAAAAGGATTTTTCTGGGCAGGAAAAAAGAAAAAATACAAAGCAAGACATGAAATTACCATAAGAGATGTCATTCAAATAACTGAATCATTACGACCCAATTTTACCACGATAACAGATGACTACGTGCTAAACACTAAAGAAACGACAGAATCAATTAAAACGGATATAACGGGAATCATGACTAAAGAAAATAATAATCTCGCTACGGAAACCACTGATCTTGATAAAAAAGCACAAGAAACGCTTGATGCCCAATTAGCAAGCTTGGCAGCGGACATGTCATCTGAAATTGATAATACCCTTCAAAGTGGAGTGAAAGATTGCTCTGATACAAACTTGAAATTAAAAGACTCTTTGGAAAATTCACTCAAATCTCACCATTCTCAGTATGAAACGGCAATTAATACCCACAAGAATGATTCTCTCAATTATTATACGGATTTTGACAGTACCATTAAAAATAAAAATAAAAATTGGGTAACTGAAGTTGACCAGAAATTCACGGAATCAAAAAACAATATTTCAACGGAAATAGTAAATCAAATAAATAAACTCAATGAATACAAGAAGAATCATGAAAAGCTCATCAATGAACGACAAGCAAAAATACGAAGCGATCTAGACAATTCAAAAAAGCTAACATCCGAAAAAATCAATGCAGAAATCAACCTTTGGGATGATGAATCCTCTCAAATGAATGAAAACCTCAGCAGGATGCTCGAAGACCATAAATCAAAATATCAAGCGAATGCCCTAACTCTACAAAAAAACCTTGATACTACTACTAAAGATACCATACAAAACGTAAAGGATGCCATCGCGGATTTCACCCTACAATTCATGAATTCAATTGATGATGCTAATGAACTAGCAGAAACAAATGAAAATAAATTATCTGATATCCACCAAGCATCAAATCAAATTCCAGATATCGCTCACATTACTACTTGGCCCGTTGTAGGACGAGATGCATTGATCGGAGTAATAAAGGACGCTGTTTACCGAGTAAAATCCTCAATTATCGTAGTAACTCCCGTCGTGGAACCAGAAATACTCCAAACCATCTCAGAATACGCATATCAAAAGAAAGCGGTCAGGTTCATGTTAACCTCGCATTTTGATTTAAACGTTTACGGAGATATTATCAACAAAATGAAGGTTTTAGGAAACATACAATTCCGGCAATTAACCACTTCCGGTGAGTTTTATGCAGTTACCAGGGATGCAGAAGAAGTAATTCTTGCACCCTATACGGAAAAAGAAGCAGATCTGGTCGCAATCGTGAGCAACCAAGAAGGATACAGCAAGCTGTATAGCCAGTTTATAGGTCCGATTTTTCTCGCCAATAGCAGGCCTTTAAAATAGGTCCTTGAGCCTCCAATATTTAAATCCTGAATTATTTCCCTTTTTTTTCTTAAGTGATAAATAATACTCGCCCGACAAAAAGAAGTTAGAGACCATTTGAAAAATTACCCTTTATCTTTGTGGCATCATTATTATCATTAATGCCCGCAAAACCAAACGACATTCATGCTGCCATACGATATACTTATTAGGACTCTAATGAAGGATTCACCTGCCCCCCCTGTAAATCGCTACTTCGGCATAAATATAATAGTGGAGGGCAAAGAATAGAAACTATAAAATAACCTCTTTGGATCGTGTCCTACTGATATAGCTGCATGAATCGGGAATGTGAAATGCACGACGTTTTTAAGGCGGTAATGAATCCATCCCATACTTTTTCTGAGATGGCAGCAACACCATTAGTTCGGATCCAGTCTTTAAAATTTTCCACTGGTGCACAGGGCTGATCACATGTTTCTTGAAGGAAGATCAGCGACACCATGCCACCTAATAAAGATCACAAACCCTGTCAAGGTCCTTACGATCCTTAGCAAAATTTTGAATTATCTTCCTGATTTCGAGAATCTGTGCTTTAGAGAACAATCCCAAATTTATGCTCGCAACCTTAGAGTCTGGAAATCTAGCATCTTGCCATTTGCCGATGCGTTGAAGGTTCAGAATGACATTTTAAAAAACTCTAAAGTTCAAAATTTTAAATTTTTCATTCGAATCTAAAAGGTAATGTATTCTATAGTAATGGCTAACATCTTCTGGGGTTATTTCACCATCAACGTCCGAATTCTTCAATTTGGACCGTATTAAATAACCTTATTTTTTCTCATGATAAAGAACTCATATCCATAATATTGTGAATAGTTCCTAAACATTTCAATTTCTATACGAAACATCTCGAGTAGTTCAAGGATTTTTTCATCATTTTGGTATTTCTTGCGTGTGTCATTAATGTTTTTTTCCAAAGGAAGGTAATAATTATCCCACCAACTTGATTCGGGAATAGTAAAATGAGAGATTACGTCTAATCCTTTAGATTTAATTGTTGTCTCATTTTCTTCCACATTTTTCATTGCGGGATATTCACTCGTGAAATAATTGTGTACTTCTCTTGGAACGTTTTCTTTAAACCAACATAGTTCCGAAAAAACGAGATATCCCGTATCCTTGAGACAAAACTGCCAATCTTCAAGAGCCTTGTCAAATCCATAAATATAAGCTGCACCTTCTGACCAGATGGCATCAAAACTTTTGGCATTAAAACTCATGTCAAACATTGACAGGTTCATTACCGTGATTCGGTCAATCAAATTCAAGACCTTAGCGTTCTTCTCAAGTTCGTCAAGATATGGCTGATGATTGTCGAGTGCTACGATTTTTGCCCTTGCCAACTTAGCTAGTTCCAATGTCTGCACGCCATTACCGCATCCCACATCTAAAATGTGAGGTTCTAAAGGAAGGTCTTTCAAATAGGAAAATGCTTTTATTGTAGAATCGTTATCACCAGGTCCTTGTCTTGGTAAACCTGCATTAAATACTTCGTAAATTAAATCCATTATTCTCATTTTTTTATGTTTTAGTATCTTTAATCAATATAACAATACCTGCGAGCGAACTTCGCTCGATTCATTCTTGATCACCAAGTATAATCATTACATGTTTTTTTATATTTATTTGGTTTCCATTCACTCTTCCATTAAGTTTTCAATAAAAAAATTGTTATATTTTCAAGGGAAAAAATTGAGAAAAAAATAAGAAATTAGGATGCCAATCTAGCGTCCTTTAGCTTGCATGTTAAATATCAAGAACTTATTTGTAGTTAGCAGTTGATTCTTTCTTTTTTATTCCACCAGATGGGATTGGTTGTAAATCTCTTATGGACCCTGTATCGTCATCGTCGGAATGGACCCTTTTAAGATCAATGTCAGATTCACCTGGTAAGGTATTTAATATTTGTCGAGTGGAATTCTTAATATCATTTGATGACGTGATATATCTCCCCACAATTAAAATATCGGCACCCATTTCTATAGCAAATCTGGCAGAAGGAGGCTCAATTCCTCCTGCTACTGCTACTAAAACTCTATCTTTTCCCGAAGCTAGCTTGTGATTTCTATATAATTCTTTAATTTTAGGGACATATCTCCATCTTTCTCTTTGAGCTTGATCTGTACCTTCAGCTGCGGATTCCACATCAATCGCTCTGTGTAATATTACCACATCTGGTATCTGTTTTAATGTATTTAATTTAGCGATA
The DNA here is from genome assembly GCA_019057355.1 of Promethearchaeota archaeon. Classification (GTDB taxonomy): domain Archaea; phylum Asgardarchaeota; class Lokiarchaeia; order Sigyniarchaeales; family SOKP01; genus FT1-020. The sequence goes on from DXJM01000482.1 coordinate 5,079, forward strand.
GGATCCTCTAATTCCATGGTATCAATAAACGCATAAATTCCCAATCTTTGAGCTTCTACGATAAATTTATCAATCGAGGATGCTGATGCCAATCCACTCACAACCACGGCATCTGCAGTAGCGTCAAAAGCAAAATCTACCTCCAATTTCCCAACATCTAAGGTTTTTAAATCCGCAACTATGAAAACATCAGGAGCCATTTCACGAATATTTCTTACAGCATCCATGCCATATTTTTTCAAAAATGGAGTTCCTGCCTCTAAGATGATTCTATCACTTTTTGGGAGTTGCTTTACCACTTTATTTTGGTGATCAATTGAAGGGTGATCGAGTGCTATTTGAACATACGGAGGTCTCCATAATCTTGGAATCCGCATGTTTGCCACGGGGTGTTTTGCACGATCCTTATCATAGAAAATCTTTTCAATTGGAGGATATTGGCTTAATGCCCTCTTAATCGCTAATTTTGTAGCACCATAATTATATTGAAATATTTTTCGATAGTCAGCAGCTTCAGGATGTATGAATACACTTGCTATGATTAACCAATCATCCAGTTTATTCAATGGAATTATCCCCTCCTCAACAGCATCAGCAACGCCTTTTGCAACAGCAGCTTGGGCGGGTCCGAAGATCTTGTTAGCATCTTCCATTTTTGAAACCGTGACTTTGGGAATTATGAGAGTATAAGGCTTGGGGACAAGATTGGGTCGTATGCAAGCAAGCAACCCCCCATGTCCAATACTTGGATTGCTAACGGCGTTTGCAAAGGAAGTACACATGTATTCTTTTGATCCAATTAATAAGTCAATGTGAGCTAGCTCTGGAGCTACACCTACCAATGCTTCTCCAATAAAAAATGGTATGGATCCCATAGTTTTACATCTTTTTTTTGATTTTTTAATTAATTATAGTTTAAATGATCATTACCATGTAAAGAAAAATCATGATAATTAATAAGTTTTTTACTGTAAGAGAGAGAAATAAAAAAAAAGGGGAAAAAATATTTGGTATGATATTTTCAATTTTAAAATCTGTATTTTTCTATGAGAACCTAAGAAATTTAAGATGAATGATGAAATAATGAAATTTAAAGGTGTTGCTAAAATTGTTGATAAAGATGAGATTTTATTAAAAAAGGGAGAAGGTTGAGAATGATGGAAGGATCACGACCATGATTAGTGTGAAAAGTAATTTGTTTAAGAAACATAGCAAGCGGCAATTCAAGTATATGGAAGCGAGAACTGATTTAAGACCGAAACTAAAGTAAAAGCTAGGACGACCAAAATGATCTAAAACCAAGAAAGGGTCAAAAAAGACGAGCTCGAAAAAAAAGCGTGGTCGTAAAGGCCTTTACAGGTTTTTTAACAAAGGAACAATGGGGTATGCATCGTTCGATCCATATCGGGATAAGTTAAAGTTAGGAAAAGGAATGTCCAGACCGGTGTGCGCAGGGCTGTATACAATATTAAAATTATATACCCTAATGTCAATTCAGAATAATCTTGCGGAAAATATAAATTATGTCCTCCGAGTTATTATCCGGTTAAGAGGCTTTAAAACAATGCAATCCGTTGAGAGACGTATCAGGGCAACGTTAAAGATATGGAATCATCCTGAAATCTTAGAAGAAACACGAATTAACCGCCAATTCAGTGGTAATTTTCTAATGAACAACTTGAAACTTATAGAATGTGCCGATCTATTAGAACAGGGTATTATAATGTAAGAAAATAAAAAGAGGGGTTATTTTATAATTGATCATTCGTTTATAAAATTAACCTTTTAATCTTTAGTTAAATTTTTTTTTTTCAACAATAAGTTCTCTATTATTTTGTTCAAGTTTTCTTATTATTTTTAGTTTTTTAAAAT
>DXJM01000483.1 GCA_019057355.1 Promethearchaeota archaeon
TATCTTATCGCTTCGTCGTTGTGTTTGTAGTATTTTTTTTTTTTTTTTTTGTTCTTGGTTTGTGTTTGTGTGTTTTTCTTTACGTTATTCTACTTATTTTTATTTCTTATTTTTAGTGTTTTTGTCTTCTTTTTTTTTTTTTTTTATCTGTAAAAATTTGTGAATAATAATTATATCCTATCCAAGTGTCAAAGAAAATAACATTTCCCCTAGATTCCTCAATTAAATTAATCAAGTAATCTCCAATAAACATAGAACATCCCGTGAATATTAAATCAAAATTATTTTCATTAATCCTGATATTTTCGGACCGTGCTTTATTAATTAGATTTTCTAATTCATTCATAAAAAAAGGGCCATATAAAACTGCTTTTTGAAATATTTTAAGTTTTTCTGTACTTGAGATTTTTAACTCCTGCACCTCAGAGAGTTTTTTTTTAAATTGGTTATATTTTTTTATACTTTTAATAATATCTTCATTTTTAATTTCTCTTCCAATTATCATTTCTAATTCTTTTTTTAATTCTATAAGCTCAGTTTTATAATATTTCAAGGCTTCTGAATTTTGGGTATATGGCACGTAGAAATTTAGGCGGGGAATATTAAAATATTTTGTAATGATCTCTGAAGCACATATGTCTGAAACACAATGATTTGAAACGATGAAATGATCGATCAGGTTTAAAAATTTATATTCAGTTGGCTTTAAAGAGTGTAAACCAATACATGTTTGGGCAAAGCTACATGTTGATGCTGGTAAATAATCATTACTTGCACTCATCAATTCATCAGATCCCGCAAAAATCATCCTCAAAGGAATTATTCCTGCAGCATCCAATAATTCTTCTGGGAAATTATCATGACTCATAAATGCAATTACTTTCTTATTTTCTTGCTCTTTCCGTTCATTCAAATATATCGAATATTCTAATAAAAGTTCCTTGATTTCCATAATAACCTTTCTAAAAATCTTATTTAGTTATTTAAAAAATATTAAATAAGTTGAACTTTATTTACTCAATTTTTCTTGAGCAATGAGAGCTGCTCCGATTGCACCAGTGAGTTGTGGGTACTCGGGGATAACAATATCAAATCCAAGTTCCACTTCTAAATATTTTTTCACAGCAACATTTTTTGCTACACCTCCACAAAAAACTAATAAGGGTGCAACACCAATCCTTTTTGCCATCCCAGCTACTCTCCTTGCAATTGATTTATGAATCCCGCTGGCAATATCTTGTTTAGATGTTCCACGAGCAAATAGTGAAATTACTTCACTTTCAGCAAAAACAGTGCAGGTTGAACTAATAGCAGCGGAGTTATTTGATTTGAGAGCCAACTCTCCAATTTTATCTATAGGAACGTCTAAAGCATTAGCCATTACCTCAAGAAAACGACCTGTCCCGGCCGCGCATTTATCGTTCATTTGAAAATCTATAACATTTCCATTTTTTTTTGAGATTAATATGGCCTTGCTGTCTTGGCCTCCAATATCTATAACGGAATGAGCATCTGAATAAAAAAACTGAACACCTTTTGCATGAGCTGTGATTTCTGTTACTCTATCGTCCGCGATATCTATAGAATTTCTCCCATAGCCCGTTGACATTACATAAACGTCACTTCGTTTTAAATTATTTTGTTCTAATATTTCATTGAACAAATTATTTCCTATTCTCTTAAAATCATAGGTAGATCTATTAACACGATGGTCTATTATATCTTTACCATTCATTAAAACAAGTTTCGATGCGAGGGAACCTATATCAATACCAATTGTTTTCATTGTTACTTAAATCTCCAATAAAAGCTACTTTTTAGAACATATCACTTTATTAAAATTTAATCAAATTAATAATTTACGGGGAAAAAACTCCCGTAAATCATAAAAAAAATGGCCGAAATTTTTATGGGGTGATATCATCTCAGAAATATGATTACTATCACGATCGTCAATAAAAATGCAGCAAGCATTTGAAATATATTTTTAATAATCGAGTCTTTTGAAACAATTCCTAAAAATATACCTAAGAAAATGATACAAAAGAAAATTATAATAAAAGATCCTATAAAAGTACTGAAATTTGCATGACTAACACAAAAAAAAGGTATAAGCGGAATTACCCCACCTAAAAACGGGGCGCCCCCATTAACCAATGCAACGATTGCACCTGCAAACCGTTCTGCTTTCGTGCGAATTGATGTGACCTTTTTTTTTTTTTTTTTCCTTCTTCAATGGGATTTCTTTTAATTCTAATGATATTTAGCATTGCCTTTTTTATTTGGTCTTCTTCTTCTTTTTTCAACTCCTCATCTTCAATATCAATCTTTTCAATGATAGCCATGGCTCTATTAAGCTCATCGCGATTCTTTTTCTGTTCAGCCCTTTCAGATAAATATGAACCAGATATTCCTGAAATAAACATTGATATTGCTGTACTTATTCCCGGTAATATTACATAATTCGATAGTATAGTGGGCGTATTTGGATTGAGAACGACAACAAATAGTCCTAAAAGTATTCCTAAAATGGTTAAGCTTATGGTTGACTGAGAATTTTAACAGTCAATTTCCATCATAAAAATTGTTTATGAAATACCTTCTAGCCACTGTTCCGAAATTTGTTATATCATTATAAGTCCTTACTTTCGTTCTAATTTTCAGCATTTTCTATAAATATTGACACGTCTCTAAGTACTTTTTATTTTTCTTATGTGTAAAAAACGATTTGTTTTATATATATAAA
>DXJM01000484.1 GCA_019057355.1 Promethearchaeota archaeon
AAAAAAAAAATAATAAAAATCATTATTATAGCAGTGATTTTCGTATCTTTAGAACATACAATTAAAAATAAGTCAGTTATTTTTAACTCGAAAGCAAAAGAAAATTATAAGAGTCATCAGGTTGTAGTAACTCAATTGCTTATAAATAAGACATTGCTTTCTATGACTAATATAAAGATAATAGAAAAAACATAAAGCAATATAAAGACAGCTCCTGCTTTCTTGTCAACCTTTTTTCTTGAAACCATAATGATAAAAATAACAAGTGAGGCAAATATTGTATAAAAAATTGATGGTATTGCTACATTTGAAGATATTACTTGAGGAAAAAATATTTGACCCACCCCAATAGCGAGAGTGGCATTTACAATGCAGCTACCAATCATGTCTCCCACGGCAAGTTTTATTTCTTTCCTTCTAAGAGCGCTAATCTCAACGATTAATTCAGGGAGAGATGTTCCTATAGCTACCAAGAAAAAACTAATAATAAACTCATTGACTTTTAAAGCAGTCGAAATTACAATAACAGATTCTACGATCAAGACCGCGCTAATACTAATCACTATAAATCCTATTCCTGCGATTAAAGCATGGTATTTCTTACTCCTTTCAATTTCTTTAATCTCAAATTTGGAGATCTTTTCAATGAAATCTTCTTTACTAGTCAGGTAGATTATTAAAAAGTATAATACTACGGAACCTGCTAAGAAGAGAGCATTGAGACTAGTAAAATATCCCTTTTCAATAGTAAATAAAAGCATTATTAAGGCCAAAATCTCGCAAGCACCTAAAACGAGAATTTCCTTCCGTTCTACCTGAAAGGTTCCAGCTAAAAAGGGCAATATTCCGATAATTAAGGTTAATAAAACTAAAATCGATCCTATTGAGTCCCCCGCAGAAATATTTGCATGCCCTAAAAGACACGATATCAAGGAATTAAAAATTTCTGAAAGATCTGTTCCTATTGATACCACGATTACTCCTATTATGAGCGGAGATATACCCAAGACTCTTGCTAGATGGGAAACATGTATGACCACTTTATCGCTCGATATGATAATAAGAATCAAACCAGCTACTAATGCTATTGAAGCTAGTGTTATTTCAATCATTTTGAATTTGGTGATTTAATTTCGTTGATACGGTCTATCCTTTTTATCTCGCATTTAAAAATCAAGGTTTACTGCATTTTCAGAGCCACTAATTAGATCAAGGGTTTTATCAACCTTATTCATGAATATGGTGTTGTTTCAAACCTCTATAATATACTGATCTAATAAGAATTTTTCTAGTACATTAATGAATAAAGACCATTCAATTCGAGAGGAGATATAGTATTAAGTTCCTTTTCTTATTTAAATTTATCTCAATAATATCCATTATGGCTCCAATATAATCCCGATCTCGTGTAAGCACTATTCATGAATTGAATATCATGATTCAAATAGAATTAATTGGTACATTAAAATCCGAACTTTTTTTGAATCATTTTAAATTCTTCGTCTTGAACAATTTCTTCCTCAAGTTTTTCAATATCTTCGTCATCAGATTCCCAACAAAGTCTTTTTAGTTTTTTATCAACCAATAATCCTAATTCGGTGATGTAATAGTTTTGAGCGGGGGAATATTCCTTATAAAAACCTTTTTTCTTCAATGAAGTAAAAAAAACTCTTGATTTCTCAGGCATGCAAGCTTCTGAATAACGGAGGATTTTTCTCCGGACGATTTCTTCATTATCTTCTGTCCTCTTATTAAAAATAATCTCTTTATCATTTCTCACGTAAAGTAAAAATTTATAAACCGGATCTTCTTTCATTTTTTCTTGATAATTAGCAACCATCTTGTTAAAATCTTCTTTTTCCAATTCCATTTTATCCAATGAATCTATCGATTGCCGAGCAAATTCAAGACAATTCTTTAGCTTATCATCATAATCTTCAACGCCCTCAAAAGGTTTCAACTCTTCCGTCATCGTGATGAGCTTTGTTTTAGCTCTTTTTCTTCTCAAAATTTCATCTTTCAAGAAATCTATTTTTTCTTGATAAGCTTGATAAAAACAGTTTTCCATCAGATCAATATTAAAAATATAACTTTTAACGGGTTTTAAAGCGATAATCAAATCATTAGCAAGGAGAGACCTAATTTCAGCATAATTTTTATTTATAACGCTTAAAAAAACAGGAGATTTTACTGTCGATCCCTTAAAATAACTGATTAACACTAAATTTTTCACGTTTTTTTCAAATATACCTACGACAAAATCATCTATGGATGCTTGCATTGGAAAAGGAAGAAAGGAGGGTCTGTAAGGGCTATTATATTCATCGTATTTTACCTTTATATAAGTTCTAGAAATAAATATACGTTCGTGTCATAGTACTAAACATTTACCAGTCATTATACAGGGATATCTTTTATGAAATGGATCACCAATTCATCATATTCTTAAATATTTTGAAGGAAAGTTCTAAGAAGGGTATTTATTTTAAAGTTAGCTGTTATCTAATAAAAAAGATCCGTCACGTCATATATATCTAACAATTTTTCAACCATTAGGAAAACATTTGCTTGGACCTCATCGAGCGATTGTTCTTTTAGAAATTTTTGGTCTTTCCAAAAAAGCGTGTAAATCATTCCATTATATTTTCCATATACCAATAAGCCTCCTTCAAAATTTGTATCTTTCTCCATCGATATGACCCCAAATAGGTTTTCTTCTTGGAGAGCCATGAGGGATTCTATCAATATATTATAAAAACGCGAAGCCATTAACGGACGATCAATGACATTAGAGATTTTTTGCTCAAAACTCCTTCCTTTCTCACGGGGAAGCTTCAGATGATAAAAACGTAATGCATCTTTGAGTTCGTTAATCCTGTTCCGAGCATTTTCAATAATTTTCTCATTTATTGTAAAGCCATGCTCAACACTATCAATTTTTTGAGAGCCTCGATGTTTTCCAGATGAATCTATAAATGCGATGAAAGGAGGGCAGTTTTCTCCGTTAGGATGACTACTAATTAGGGTTGCATGTAATCCGTCGATTTTTTGAATGTCCACCTTTTTTTTAAAACTCATTTTGCAATGAGGACATATCACTCGACTTTGTTTTTCTCCTAAGCCATTCAATGTCATTTATTATCTAGTAAATTTAACCAATTTATATTTTTTTTTTTTGAAAGCAAGCTAAGTGATAATGTTAACTTTTTTTCTTATACCTTCCCGCCAACTAAATTTCTCATCATCTTCAGAAATAAGAATATTTACCTCTCAAAGCTGATTTTGGAAAAAATATTCTTTTTTTTATTATTGTTATTATGCTTAAATCAAAATGTTCGATGAGATTTGTATAGTTTCCCTGAAGTTGAAGATATTTTTTTGAGTATTCATAGTCTTTTTTGTGTTAATTTAGGGGAAATTTTCTCCTTTTCTTCTTCTGGATTTTTTGATTGTGAGTATTGGTTCAATCTATCTTCAATTTTTTCTTTAAAATTAGCAGTAAGATTTAATTGTTTCATTATTTCATTTAATATGCATAATTTTTCGTATTCTTTTCTGGTTTTTATTTTCTTGGGGAAATATGACAATCGCGAAAGTAAATTCACGAGATGTTTAATCGTCATTTCAAGGTGAGGAATTAATGCCACATTTTCTTCTTTATAGGTCTCGCCTTCAGTGATTCTTTCTTTAATGACATCCATTCGCGGATATTTTTCATAAGCGATTCCTTTAATCCCCAGTTTCACACATGCAGCTAAGGTGGAACACGTTCCACCGAAAGGATCTAAGACTTTTTTTGTATTTGAAACCAATTGGATGCACCTATAAGGGAGCCCGATCGGGAATGGCGCATCATGTCCTTTCTTGACAGTAAAACCCGTAGTTTTTTCATACGGAATAAGCCAGACGTTTCCAGCATCTCTAAGGTCAATATCCGAATATCTTCCAATATTGGATTTATCTGCATAAGGGATTCCTATAGATTTGGGGTCCAAACGGTATTGCTTTTTATTTTTAACGAATAAGAACACGTGTTCCCATAGATTATTTAAACGCTTGTTTCCTCCTGAAGGTGTATAATGTCCCTTCCCTAAGAAAGATTTGAGCCATGCTATATCTTGAATGCGAATCCATCCAGCATCTTCAGCCGAGAGTGCGACCTTTTCTGAAATACCTTGATCTGTTGCAGAGTCTCCTATGTTGAGAAAGAAAACGGCAGCTGGTTTTGAAACTCTTAAACATTCCTTCCACACTCGTTTAAGAAATGCTAAATATTCCTCTTCGTCCTTATTATCATCGAACTCTTCACCATGATCAGAAGAATATGTTTTCCCCCGATTATAAGGCGGTGATGTGATGACCAGGTCAATTGATGCATCCTCTAATTCTTTCATGTCTTCGCAGGATCGAAAATAAACCGTTTGGTTCTTGAATTGTAACATTTTTTTTTCACTCAAACTCACTCAATTTCGTAAAAATTAATAAATTAAGGTGATCAAGTAAATAGAGTCATGATTCATTTTAAGATTTTTATCCATTAATTAATAAAGCTAAATTCAAAAACAGGCCTTAAATCATCCCTGAACAGGAATTATTATCATCATTTTTATTCAATATACAACGATTTTAAAATAACCTTATAAAATAACCAAAAATAATATACAATAAATTTCATTTCATATATCATGAATTTTATCATTTTAATGACTGCATTTTCCATCCTATTTTTAGGCGAGCTCGGTGATAAGACTCAACTAATAGTTTTTAATTTAAGCTTGGAACAGGAAAAATCTTATAAAGTGGGTCTTGGTGCTACTCTTGGTTTCGCTATTATTGTCACTATAAGTGTTTTTTTTGGAGCAATCATTACACGATTTATTCCAATATTCTTGATATCAATTTTTTCAGGAAGTATATTCATTTTAATCGGGATTTTAGAAACAAGAGGATTAAAGGGGCTTTATTTTGAAAGAAAAATAGCTGAGAATAAAAAAAATACAGAGAATTCCAAGGAAAATGAGGGGATTATTGTATCAGGGGAAAAATCGAATAGGATTATGGGAGGGTGGGAGTCGAGGGGGGTCGGAGGAGAGCAGAGAAGGGAAAGAGAGAAGATCTAGGGGGGCGACGTATAAAGAAAAAAAAAAAACAGAAAAAAAAGAAAGAACAAAAAACGTCCACGGGGAGTGGTAGAATGACAAATAGTAGACCCTCGCACAGTG
>DXJM01000485.1 GCA_019057355.1 Promethearchaeota archaeon
GTTATTATCTAATGTTTTTTTTTAAAATTTTATATCATTTTTAATTACGTCTTTTCTAACAAATTCTTAAATATTTAAATCCAAAATTCAGTAAAAATCTTACTCATTTATAAATAAAAATGAATAAATTAAAAGTCAATAGACAATTCTTTTTAAATAGATATGGTTGATTATAAGGTCGGTCTTTATTTTACTGAAGAATATTATCAATACAACTTTGGAGAGACACATCCATTAAGACCATTACGACTAGAATTGACCTTTAACTTATTCGAAGAGTTGGGATTATTAAACCATTCTCTTCTAGAAATAATAAAACCTAGACATTGCACGCAAGAAGAATTAGCAAGAGTCCATTCAACTGATTATATCAACGTAGTTAAAAAATTGAGTGATAGTCCTAATGAAGATCCACTATCAGGGTATGGGTATGGTTTAGGTCCTGGGGATAATCCCATATTCAAGGGAATGTATGAAACTTCTACTTTAATATGTGGAGCGAGTTTAATGGCCGCAGAAAAAGTATTTTTAGATGATACATTTAAAGCAACATTTAACCCTGCGGGAGGGCTTCATCATGCGCATAGAAATAGGGCTTCCGGTTTTTGTATCTTTAATGATATTGGGGTTGCGATTGCCCATTTGAAATATCTTAAAAAGGATATAAGAATCGCATATATAGACATTGATTCTCATCATGGTGATGGGGTGCAATTTTTATTTTACGATGATCCTAATGTTTTAACCGTATCGTATCACGAAGATGGCAAGCATCTTTTCCCTGGCACGGGATCGGTTCATGAACGTGGCGAAGGGAACGGAGTAGGATTTTCAATTAATTTTCCCTTGATGCCTTATACGAGTGATAAAATATTTTTGGATTTGTTTAGAAAGACGACCCCAATAATCTTAGAAACCTATAAACCAGACATATTATTAACTCAATTAGGGGTAGATATGAATTATAATGACCCTCTCACTCAAATGGGGCTTTCTGTGTCAATTTGTAAAGATATTGCGCAGACATTTAAAACCTCAGCGCGAGAGTTTTGTCAAGACAGGTGGTTAGCATTTGGGGGGGGTGGATACCTCATGGGGGTCGTTCCGAGGGCTTGGTCTTTATATCTCGCAAAAATGTTGGAAGTTGAATTGGAAAATAAATTACCAGAAAAGTGGTATGAAAATTTCAAGGATAAAGTTCAGTATGAAAAAGCTCCATTTTATCTATGGGAAAAAGCAGATGATATTGAAAAAGAATACTTAAAAAATCCCGATTTAGCAAAGAAAATGCTTGATTACAAGAAATATTTAATCGAGCTATGTGAAATCACGTATCTTCCGATTTTATCCAAAAAATAGATAAAAAAAATAAATCTCTTTCAATCTATATTAATTCTAGTTCACGCATTTTTTCTTCAACAATTTTATTCATTTCAATTGATTTTTGCATTGATTCCGTGGATTCACCTGATATTCTTAAATAAGGGCTCGTTCCTGATCTCCTGATTAATATCCAGCCCCCTTCATAGTCAAATCTAAGACCATCCATTTCATTAATGCTGTTTATTTTTTTTTCTAATAATTCAAATAAAGAATTCATTGTTGATAGGATCTTTTGATGAATTTCATGTGAAAATGGAATGTCTTTTATTAGTCTGAAATTTTGACTGTAAAATGGATATTGAGGGATATCTTCCAATAATACCCCCAAGGCTTTATCCTTAATAACCATCATTTGTAAAATTTTCGCAATGGTTACTATAGAATCAGGTCCACAATGAAATTCTGGCCAAATATAAGTTCCGGAGTTTTCTCCACCTAAAAATCCGCCATTTTCCTTTAATTTTAGAGCAACTTTAATGTCCCCCACTTCACACCGAATGACTTGACAACCAAGAGGATTTAACACATCCTCGATCACGCTTGATGAATTTATTGGCGTTACTGCCTTTAAGTCTTCTTCTCGCAATGATTTTTTATTGGTTTCAATATAATTTTTAGCTAAAAGCGTCAAAAGACGTATGGGGTCAACAATCGTGCCCTTTTCATCAAGGAATATTACTCTATCAGCATCTCCATCTAAAGCTATGCCAATATCTTCCCGATTAGAAATTTTTAAAAATTTTGATAATTGCTCTAAATTTTCCTTATTCGGCTCACTATGGCGCCCTGGGAACTTTCCATCCATTTGAGCATTAAGGGTCATGATGTTGACATGATATTCACCCAATAATTTGGGAACAATGTCACAACTAGAACCATTACCGGGATCTACTAATACGGTGAGGTCATTCCCATCGAACATTATTCTTTTGGTAATATCTTGAATATGCGTGTCATTTATGTCATTAATTTGGGTGACCTTTCCAATTTCATCCCAATTAATAGAACAGAATGCTTTATAATTATACAATCTTTCAATTTCTTCTTCTTGATCAGGAGTAAATCCCAACCCTGAAGGGTTCCATAACTTCAAGCCAATATATTCGGGGGTGTTATGTGAAGCTGTAATCATTACTCCGGCATCAGCTTTCAAATATCGTAGGGACATGGCTAATGTTGGTGTTGTCACGATTCCTAATGTCATGACCTTACAACCACAACTTATTAGTCCAGCAATCAGGGCATGTTCTATTGCTATGGCTGACATTCTTATATCCCTTCCTATGACAACTGCTCCTTTATTGACATAGCTCCCTAATGCAAGTCCAACATCCAAGGCCATATGAGGGGTAAACATTAAATCCGATTCGCTATAATTTTGAAATATTTTTCTTATACCTGCCGTACCAAACATTTGGGAAGTCGTGTATAAGGACACCCTTTTTTTTTAACATTTATCTAATTAATTAAGCATGTTTTTTATTATTATGTTAAAGATGGATTTAATTTTTTTTTTATCAGAAAAACTGATTTTAAATAGGTATAAAATATGTTATATTGGTATCTTGCTCCCGAAA
>DXJM01000486.1 GCA_019057355.1 Promethearchaeota archaeon
ATAATTTTTTTTTATTATATTCTATGCTATAAGTAAATCGCTATTATTTATATAGCTATAGGGAAAAAATTTAGCTGTTAAAAAAAAATTATACCATTTGAAAAAAATTAGTAAACCCGTGTTTCATAAACAAGTACTCCTATCCGCACTGGTATGTCTCATGGTCAACTTCAAGATAGGGATGATATTCGGGCACGTGATCATGGTGTCAAATATTACTTGTTCTATAAGTTTTAATTCATAGTTAAGGGATTTCTTAACAAACCTGGACCTCATTTTAATGCTTGTATCATTTCAATATTATTTTCTTTTTAATATCACGTGCAAATGAATTATTTCATATATTCAATTGGAATGGAAGCCACATGGATGTCATCGTGCATTCATTTAGCGGGAAATTATATCGTGCAAGTAATCAATAAAATGGAATTTATTTATGAAATATTTTAATGAAAAAAAAGTAAACATGGTTATTTTTTACCTTTCAATCCTGGAACTCATAATTCCGTTGATTCAATTTTTTTAAATAATTGAGAGAGATTTCAGTATTTTTATCTTGGCAGTGATGTTCTGAAAGTTCTATAGAGTAGATGTTTCGATACCTTAATTTTCGAAAAAAATCGAACATATCTTGAAATTCAATAGCTCCTTCTCCTGGCATGAGTCTCTCTAATTCAGTACGGGATTTTATTCCATTTTTTTCAGAATAATTGACATCGCATAATTGTATTAGAGAGAGCTTCTCTTTGATATCCGCTAAATTTCTGAAAGTATCATTAGATTTATAGAGATGGAACAAATCAATAACAAAACCCAAGTTTTCAACCTCTTCTAACTCTTCAAATACCTGTTTAGCATCTGATAGGGTTGATATGGAACTATTGGGATGATTTTCAAATTCAAAACCAATATTAATATCATTTTTATAAGCAATATTAGAGATTTCTTTGAGTCTCTTTCGTGTTCTATTGAAGATCCTCCATTTTGGAATGAGAGATGAATCTTCAGAATTTTCAAATTGAGATGGAGTTACCACAATGAGATCAGATTCCAGCTTGTATAAATAATCCATCATTAAGCTCATTTTTGGTAGTATTTTCAATTTATAGTGTGTTTCTGAACAGAGGGAAAAATTCTCAAGGCTAAAGATGCTCAACAGGCTCAGTTCACATGAATCCAAGAGTTCGATAATATCTTGAATAGTGGATCTTTTTGCGATGCATTCATTGATCTTCTCATGATCTAATTCTACCCCATAAAAATCTTTAGAAAAATGAATGAACTCAATTAAACCAAGATTCTTGCAAGTATTTTGATTTAGAGCAATTTTTAGCATATAATTAACATAATCATTCTTAAACTTATTAATGCATTTATTCTCAATAAATCATTTATCCAAAAACAAAATAATAAAAAGAGGTATTTTATAATATTTTTAGAAATATACTCTCAGTAGTATTTAGCGTGATGGTATTAAATAAAAAAAATTATGTGATGTAAATGGGAATAGATTATGACTCTATAATGAATAAAGATTTATCTTTAGAAGAATTTACCGATAAGCTTGAGGACTTGTTACGTAAAAATAAAGTGGGAATTATAGAACGAAGAAAAATCATTAGACAAAAAACTCAAGAATTTAAGGACTTGACAAGAACCCGTGATGTAAGGAATCGAAATTAAGGGGATTTTCTTTGATTTTTTAATTTTTTTCTAAAACTTTTTCTAACAATGTCAATCATGAATAATAGCTTGAAGTAATTTTCTTTGAATTGTTTCATTTACTTCCTTTTCTATCCTCAAATGTATTTTTTTTTGAATTTTGGGATCATCTATTTGTTCAAGATTTATGAAATAGTTAAGAGCAGCCCACCTCACGCTATCATCAGGGTCATCCATCAAGGGTAATATCAATCGAGCGTATTTCAAGATTTTATAATGCTCCGCCTGTAGTATTGCTCTCGCTCTTTTTATAAAGTCGGGATTATATAGCTGAAATATTAAAGAATGCGTATTTTCATTTTCATTTGTATATTTTAGAATGAGTTCAAAAAGATCAAGATGCCAATCATTATTATTAATGCTTTTAACTGCTTTTTCAAGAAGTGATGTGATGTTTTTTTTCCTACTTATCTTTATGAGACTCTCAAAAGACATGAAAAATCTCTCGGATATATCTTGTTTGAGATTTTCTAATAAATTATTAATAATTTTATTGGTAACATTTGAAATTTCTATAACATCCCAATTCATATCATCATCTGAATTCCGAATTATATTTCTTTGTGGAAGATCCATGTTCAACTTGATTTAATTTAATTCCTCATTTTTAATAATGAAAGAAAAAATATATATATTAAATTGATTATTAAAATGAAAATAATTAACAGAATTACATGCAAAATGTTATTAATTTAATTATGGATTGATAAAGGTTAAAAATCTTTTAGAGCATACCTTTTCGACAAAAATATGATATAATTACTCTAGTTGCTTTATTAAAAAAGAAATGATTACTTGACATTAAGTGATAATTATATCCATGAACCTAAAGGATATTCGGAAAAACTTTAAACTATTCAATATTAGCTCCATTAGTAAAGAATCAATATATTCTATATTATATTAGAGGAAATTTTTTTTGTTAATTTATGAAAAGAGGAAGAATTAGTGTCAATGTTCCCCATAGAATATCGGGATTTTTTGAAATTGTGGATAAAATAAGTGAGGAACCTGAAAAAATAGGCTCTAGGGGAGCAGGATTTAATCTTAATGCTGTTGGCATTACAGAAATCCACGTTCGAGAACTCGAAGATGATAATAGGTCTAAATGCATTATTCGTATAAATCAAGAAGAATTGAATGAGAGAGCGGAAACCAGTTTTTTTATTTTCAATTCTATTAAAAAAATGATTAAAACACCTATAGAAATACATGTTAACCATTCCTTCGAGTTACCTGTTGGCTGTGGTTATGGTGCTAGTGGATCAGGGGCTTTAGGGATGATTTATGGTTTGAATGAAATCTTAGATTTAAATCTAAATAATAAAGAGAAAGGAAGAATCGCTCACGTTGCAGAAGTAGTGAATAGAACTGGATTAGGAACGGTTTGTGGTCAATTGGCAGGCGGGCTTTGCATGCTAATGGAACCCGGATACCCTTGTGTTCATGAAAACATTTCATACCCAAAAGATATAGTTGTTATCTGTGGTTCTTTTGGAATGATCCATACTAAATCTATTCTAACTGATCCTGAATTAAATGCTAAAATTAAACAAGCAGGTAAAAAGGCTTTAGAAAAGTTGATACAAGCACCAAGTTTAAAGATGTTTGCAAGGGTTTCTATTGAATTTGTTAAAGAAACGAACATTCTTGAAATTTTACATTTAACTAAAATTAATGAAATATTGGATCGATTAAATAAATTAAATATAATTGGCGCAAGCATGAACCAATTAGGGCGTTCAGTTTTTGCCATTTGTGAAAAAAAAGAAAGTTCTAAAGTGATGGAGATCCTTGAAACCTACACACCCGAGATAACTCTAATAAAAACTTCAATCAATAACAAGGGACCTCGAATTATTGATGATGAACCCGAAAATCGATAAAAATATCTTTCTTGGCGTATTTCAATAACTACCTTATTTAACTAAATTTGAATAAATTAGGCATTCTCGTGATTGAAATTGCTAAGGAAGAGAGAAAATGATCCATACCTTCAACTTGCTTTAGATTTAGTTAATGCTCATAGAGCATTGCAAATTGCTGAAGAGGCTGTCAAAGGAGGGGTTGACTGGATTGAGGCTGGAACACCTTTAATAAAATCAGAAGGAATGAATGTACTTCGGGCATTACATGACAAATTTCCTGATAAGATATTAGTTGCTGATATGAAAACGGCCGATGGAGGTTCTGTTGAAATAGAGATGGCTGCTAAATCAGGAGCCAAAATTGTCTTAATGTTAGGGGGAAGTGACAATGCTTCAGTTACCGAGGCAGTGGAAGCTGCTCAAAGATATGGAGTAATGTTAGGTTGTGATACGATTGATATTCCATATGAGAAATTGGTTCAGAGAGTGTTAGAACTAGAGGAATTGGGAGTGGATATGATTATTTCACATGTTGGAATTGACCAGCAAGTAATTCATGGCGGAGAAAAGACGCTTGACGTTGCTCATGTTTTAAAACAAAATTTACAGCCCACAACATGGTTAGCAATCGCAGGGGGAATTAATAGCGAGACTGCGGCAAAAGCAAAAGAAATAGGTGTGGATGTCATTATTGTTGGTGGATCACTTTATAAGTCTCAAGATCCTGAAGCTACCGCCAAAAAAATAAAAGAAGCAATACAAACTGCTAAACCCGTTTTAACGGATTTGTTTAAAAAATATGATGAGGCTCACATCAGGGAAGCTTTCATGAAAGTGTCTGCTCCTAATGTTTCAGATGCGATGCATCGAGCTGGTGAGATGAAAGGGTTAAAGCCAGTATGGATTGGAACGGAAGAGCACCCTTTAAAATTTGTAGGACCCGCTTATACCGTTAGAACATATAATGGGGATTGGAGCAAACCTGTTGAGGCAATAGAAGAAGCTCAACCAGGAGACGTATTGATAATTGATGCTTGTGAGGGAAATATTGCAGTATGGGGTGAATTGGCATCATGGAGTTGTAAAATTAAAGGGATATCTGGCGTGGTCATAGATGGGGCAATAAGGGATGTAGAAGATATCAGAAAAATGAAATTTCCTGCATATGTCCGACATTTCACGCCCACTGCCGGGGAACCTCGTGGTTTGGGAGAAACTAACGTTAGTATCACTTGTGCGGGGCAAAAAGTTGAGCCTGGTGATTGGATTATTGGAGATGATTCAGGGGTTGTCGTCGTACCAAAGAAAAAAGCCCAAGAAATGGTAAATCGGGCTATAGATGTCCTTGAAAAGGAAAATCGATATAGAGAAGAAATTAAAAGAGGATCTACTCTTTCTGAAGTGACCTATCTGAAGAAATGGGAAAAACAAAAATAATTTCTCGAATCATTAAATAGGGAGAAAAAGGATAATTTCATTAGATATAAACAAGAACCTTACTCTATCAATATTTTATTCATATTCCTCAAAAAACTTTAAAATTTTAAAAAAATATTTCAAAACCACCTGATTTTTTTTATTTATGTCTTTACGAAAAGTTACTGTTTCAAAATTAATTGAAAAGAAGCAAAAAGGCGAAAAAATCGTAACCATTACCTCATACGATTATTCATTTGCGAAAATAATAGATAATACAGGGATTGATTTAATATTAGTAGGAGACTCGCTCTCCATGGTAATGTTGGGATACAAAAATACCCTCTCAGTGACAATGGATGAGATGATCCATCACACGAAGACAGTTTCTCGTGGAGTTACTAATGCACTTGTCGTGGGAGACATGCCTTTTCTTTCATATAAAATTAGCCGCAAGGATGCAATTTATAATGCAGGGAGATTCATTCAAGAAGGTGGCGCAGAAGCGGTAAAAGTGGAAGGAGGCACTGAAATATGCTCAACAATAGATTCGATTATCAATGCAGATATCCAAGTCATGGGTCATTTAGGTTTAACTCCTCAGGCAATTTACAAATTCGGAGGATTTTTGGTTCAAGGAAGGACTGTAGAGGCTGCCAAGAAATTAATCATTGATGCAATCAATTTGCAGAAAACAGGAGTTTTTTCAATAGTTTTAGAAAGTATCCCCTGGCAAATTGCTAAACTAATAACAGGGATACTTGACATCCCGACAATTGGAATAGGAGCGGGTCCCCATTGTGATGGTCAAATATTAGTTATTCATGACATGTTAGGGATATTTACCGAATTTAAACCAAAATTTCTCAAATATTTTGGAAAACTAGGAGAAGAAATCATCAAAGCACTAAGATTATACCAAACCGAAGTAAAAGAAGGAAAATATCCAGATCAAGAACATTCATACGAATATCCCCTGAATGATTTTAAAGAAATAAAGAAATGGATGGAAAGTATAGACCTTGATGTAGAGTCAGAAAAATCATTAAATAAAGTGAAATAAAGGGGATCATATCACAATTGAGTCCTAAAGAAATAAAGATTGGAATAATTGGTGCAGGCTCAATTGGAACCTTATTCGGGGGATATTTAGCGACGATTAAATCAAAGAGGTTTTCTACTAGAGTAATCCTATTTACTAGAAAAAATCACGTCAATGCTATCAATGAAAATGGGTTAATTATTGAGAAAGGTACGTCCATTTTAAAGATTAAAGAAAACATCGAGGCAGTTGATACATATGAAGATCTTAATGAAAAAGAGAGGGATTTTGACTTTATCTTTCTCACGACCAAGGCACATGATATCAGTCGTGCAATGGCTCAATATAAAAAAATCATTGATAGTTGTGACTATGTTGTCATTCTACAAAATGGGATCGGGAATGAAGAAATAGTTGCTAGATCATGTGAGAAACACAAAATCATCAGAGGAGTTACCAGTAATGGTGCCTTACTTAATACCCCCGGGAGAGTTATTCATACGGGGTTTGGTATTACTAAAATAGGAATTCCTTTTCAAGATAAGGGATTAGAAAACAAGCAATTAGAAGCATTAAACCTGCTTAAAGAAGTGATTAATGCCGCAGGTTTAGAAACAAGCATCGTTGATGATATAATGAAAGAATGTTGGGAAAAAATATTTGTTAATATAGGAATCAATGCCATTGGAGCACTCACGAGATTGCGAAACGGGGAATTACTTGAACACGAGGGCTTAAAGATATTGATGGCTGGTGCAATAGAGGAAGCGTTAATGATTGCAGAGAAAAAAAAAATCAAGCTTTCAAAAAAAGACTATGTAAAGCTCTCATATAGTATTGCTGAAAAAACTAGTCAGAACATGAATTCAATGTTGCAAGATATCACTAAAGGAAAAAAAACGGAAATAGATTTTATAAATGGAAAGATCGTCAATTATGCGAGGGAATTAGGCATCAAAGTTCCTATTAACACCACTTTAACCCATTTAATAAAGGGATTAGAAAAAAAAACGACGTAAAAAGCCACACGTGTTTTTCTTTATTTATTTTTTAAAACCCTAAAAGCTTCTTCTTTTTGAGCCTTCATATATTCTATTATCATATTTAGAGTTTCTTGAATATTCTTTTTATTATCAAACTCATCAACAATCTTTTTTAATTCACCTTTACCTAATTGTTTCAATTCTCCAGCAATTTTTATCATTTCTGGCATAACTCGTACGATGTTATCTATAATCGTAATATCCGCCCAGATTGCTGTTCTACTAATCGGGTTTAAATCAACGGCAATGACCTTTTTGCCCAATTTCCTCAATGCTTCGGTGCGGTCTCCATCTTCTAAAGGAACAAAAATGCAATCTCCTTGATAAATCCCATGAAGATCGACAATTCTTCTATTACTACTGAGTTCCTCTATTTCTACCATATGAGACTCATCAATACCAAGTAATCTTGTAGCTCCTGCTTTTGTCAATACTTTCGTAATGGCTTCCATCCTTCCTTCTTTTCTGTAAAATAAATTGATCTCAAGAGGTGCAGGAATTACTTTTGAAAGAGATACGAGTAAATCCGGAACTAATATTGCAACATTTCCATTTACGCTAATAACCGGTTTTTTTGAAATCAACAGCAATGCTACGGCGGCCTTCATTGCCTTTTTGGCCGTTTCAAGCGTTTGCTCGCCTATTATGTAATCAAAACACTCTCCTCGTCCGTGGGCGATTAAACCTGCCTCTGCAACCACTAACTCTTTCATACCTTCAATTATTTTATGTCGAAAGGTCAAGCTTTGATATCTTGGATGATCTTTTGGGATCTTATCATCACCATGATTCATTTCTCTCATCATTAATTCCTTCCAATTAGTTGATAGAAAAAAAAGTAATCTTGATTATTATTGTTGTGTTATCTATTGATTTTTTCATTTACCATGTTCATAATCAAAAAATATTAAACTTGTGCGAAATTTTGAATTACAGGATAGTACATACAAGAGCAAGTAATTCTCGAGAGAAAAGTATTTGAGAATCACGAAAAAATTGATTTGGATGACCTGAATCCATGCAAAAAGAAGGAAAAGGTAAAGAAGAAATATTACAAATACTTGAGAACAAATTAAAAGGCGATTTTTCCTATGAAACGGGATATATTTTGGGATCTATGTGCACCACGCCTCTAGATTTTGGAAAAGAAGTATACATGAAGTATTTGGATAAAAATTTAGGAGATCCTGGACTATTTAAAGCAACAGCAGATTTGGAAAATGAATTAATCGCAGAAATTGGTGAGCTTTTCAATGGGAAAAATATAATTGGTTCAATAACAACTGGTGGTTCAGAAGCAAATATCGTTGCGATGCGAATTGCAAAAAAAGTGCGACCTGATATTAAAAATCCCGAGATAATTGTTCCAGCTTCAGCACACATGTCCTTTGAGAAAGGTGCCGATTTAATGGGTGTAAGAGTCTTAAAAGCTAACCTCAAGGATAATTTTGAATTAGATATGGAACATTTTGAATCATTAATAACAAAAAACACCTGCGGAGTGGTAGGTGTCGCTGGAACTACTTCTTTAGGGTTAGTAGATCCCATAGAAAAAATTGGTAGATTAATAGAAGATAAAAATATTTTCCTTCATGTAGATGCTGCTTTTGGTGGTTTTGTTTTACCTTTTTTAAAAGAATTGGGACACGATATTCCTCCATGGGATTTTAGGGTACATTCGGTTTGTTCCATAACCGCAGATCCTCATAAAATGGGTTTAGGAATCATTCCATCTGGGGGATTCTTCTTAAATGACCGTTCAATATTACATCATGCAGGATTTGAAATACCATATCTCGCAGGGGGAGGATTTAAACATTTTCATATTGTTGGAACTAGACCGGGAGGAACCGTGATTGCCTTTTGGGCAATAATGAAATATTTAGGAATGGAGGGATTTAAAAAAATCATCAAACAATGCATGGATAACACGAATTACTTGGCTAAAAGAATCGCTGAAATTGATGGTTTGAAGGTAGCAGCTAAATCCGTGATGAATGTTCTCGGAATAACGACTGAGAGTGGTGAAAGTATTTGTGAATTGGATGATGAGTTCCGCAAGAGGAAATGGATGTTAGGAAAGTTTACCGAATTTAATTTGATCAGAGTTGTTCTCATGCCTCACGTATTAAGAGACCATTTAGATCGTTTTATTGAAGATTTAAGCAATATCGTAAAAAAACTGGATATATCCTGAATAAAAATATCTATTTCATTTATTTAAAAAAAAATGTTTTAATTAGCTATCTCGGAAAATCTCCTGCTGTAAATTTTCGACTTCGTGCTTCTTACCCGATAAATTTTTGAATATTACATCTAATTCGCTACATGTCA
>DXJM01000487.1 GCA_019057355.1 Promethearchaeota archaeon
GAAGACTAATATTATTTTTATAGCTCACCTTGGTGAATAGATAAAAGCAATGTCAGAAGTAACGGGTAGTCCTAACGGTAAGGAAGATGAAGTTGAGTTTTTATCGACGTCTGGAGTATATAAAACTCCTTTCTCAATAATTATAATTTTTCAACTTTTTTTGGGAGGATTGGTATTATTAATAACAAATTTATGGTTCTATAACCATCTTTATACTTTATTGATAGGAAGACCATTTTTTGGATTCGATCATGTTGTTGCATGGTGGGAATGGTTACTGCTTCCTTTAAACATCTATCTAAATTTATATTTATTCTCTTTCTCAGTAATTTTCTTTTCAGTAATAGTTTTCAAATCTTTAAATTGGATTAGTCCTCCTCGAGAAGGTGTTTTTGAGAAAGGTAGTAAAGACTGGAAATACATGCATAGAAGATTTTGGACAGCATATCTTCCTCTTTGGTTGGTAAGAGCATTGCCCCTACCTTGGTTAGACATTGCGGTCTATAACTTTCTTGGTGTTAAAATTGGAAGGATGGTAGTTGCATATGAAGGATATATTGATCCCCTTTTCATTGAAATTGGATCGCAGACAATGACCTCACTTCATATTTGTATTTTTTCTCATTTAATATATCATGATAAGGTCATCATTAAAAAAATTAAAGTAGGAAAGAATTGTATTGTTGGACCTCATACGATACTTTTTCCAGGAACAATAATGGAAGATGAGGCGATATTAGGAGCAAATAGTTATACTAAAATTGGTCAAAAATTAGATGGGAAGCAAATTCATATTGGACGTCCTGTAAACATGAAATTACCCTTACAGTCTTTAGAAAAATCGAGAGAAAAGGCAGGAAAATTTTTCAAAATTGCTGATGCTGATCGGGTAAAATTAGACAAGACGGCTGGAGGGGGGGATGAGTAATGTTTCAACCTGCAAGTCTGAAAGGAGACTCGCCTACTCCCATAGATGAGACAATACGAAAGAGATTTTTTTTTTTGTATTGTGGTATCATTTTGCTAAGTTTCATTCCGTTAAGTTTTTTTGAATATCTCTATTGTTTTTTTTTATGGAATCAGACACAAATATGGTATTTCTTTCTTTTTTTACCATTAAATATAATGTTCTTGATATACCTCCTTCAATTTAGTGCCATCTTTTTTTCATTTTTAATTTTAAAGATAATTAACTTGATTCATGAGCCAAAAGAAGGTATTTTTAAAAGAGATGTTCAAGATAAGGATTATTTTTTTTGGAATCTAAGGAATATTGTTAAAAAATGGCCATTATTTATCATTGCTACAAATCCATTTCCATGGTTCAAGAATCGTTTCACGCTCAGGTTTTTTGGAGTAAGAATTGGAAAAAAATGCATTTGTGATAATAGCTGGATATCATCAGAATTCGTTTCTATTGGAAAAAACTGTATCATCGGTACGAGTTGTATGATTTTTTCTTTTGGAATTGAAGCAGAAAGTTTTATAATAAAGAAAATAATTATTGAAAATAACGTGACGCTTGGTGCAAAATGCATGCTCTTACCAGGAACTATAATGAAGGAGAATGCTAAATTATCTGCCTATTCTAGTACTAAATATGATGATATATTACATGAGAATTTAGTATATTCTGGAATCCCTGCGGAAGTAAAGGGTGATAAAAAATGATTGATACAACAGTAAAGGCAGATAAAAAACTTGATGTGCAAAAAAGAATCGTGATTGTATCTGATACACACATTTCACCTACCGGACCCCAATTTAATGAAGAAATATTTGATACGGGGATTGATAAAATAAACAAGATTAAGAATGTAACACTCTATTTGCATTTAGGAGACATTACACAAGATGGTACTCTTTTAGATTATAATTTTGCCTATGAAAAAAGTAAAAATTTTCAGCCACGTTCGAAAGCTGTCATTGAATATTTAATAGGAAATCATGATGCTTTAAACGTAGGTTATTTATTATTTGAGGAGATCTTTGGAAAAAGACATTTTGAATATGAAGATGAGTCCTTGTACATAATAGGAATAGATAGCACTAAGCCTGATTTACCTGGAGGCGTCATTCATCATAATACCATTGAGGCAATTAAAAGACGTTTGGAAATTCCTGAAAGAGAAAAAAAGATTAAAATTGTATGTTTTCATCATCAATTAATTCCAATACCAAATACGGGAAAGGAAAGATCTGCGATAGATGATTCAGGTGACATGCTCAGAATGCTACTGGAGCAAAAGGTTGATTTAGTCTTGAATGGTCATAGACACATATCAAATCTTTATATGCTTAGCAGTTCTGAAAAAGATCTCTACATTTTCAATGCTGGTACCTTTTCATGCAATAAAACGCGATATAGAGAATTATTCACCTATTCAATCATTGATCTCGTGCACAATAATCTAAATTTTAGAATCATACCCATTTTAGACCCTGAATTTAAAAAAGAAATCGTCAGGAATATTAATCATTATGTTCCACGACATATTAAAGCCAACGAAAAACCCTATTGCAGGTTTATTCAGCTATCAAACTCATTAATATCCTCAGAATTCACAGGTAAAATAAATTATTTTGATCAAGCAATTGATACTATTAATAAAATTGAAGATATTGATTTGATCATTCACGCGGGAAACTTAACGCAAAATAGCTTTGAGGAAGAATTCAAACATGCTAAAGAAAGGTTAAAAAGATTAGAACATCCATATCTTGTGGTTCCTGGTTATCGAGACTCAAGACCGCCTGCTTGGACCCTATGGGAAAAATATATTGGCTCTCTTAATCCATTACATGAAAATGAAAAAATATATTTTCAAGGAATTGACTCTACCACACCCGATTCTAAAGTAGGATTTATAGGAAGAAAAAAATTATCAAGATTCATAGAAAATGTTTTAAACTTGAGCCATCAAAAAATTTTTGGAGCGTGTTGTTTTCACACATTAATTCCAACACCATTGAGTGTATGGCGCACGGAATTAATGGACTCCGGAGACGTTCTTTCCCAATTTGCCCGTTCTCAAATATCCTTAGTAATTAATAGTTCGCCAAGTATTTCATTTAACGTAAAAATTGACAATACTATATTTTCAAATGGCGGAAATCTCGAGGGAACTCATTTTAATCCTGTTTTTACTGAAATTGAAATTTATAAGGATGGTATTGTCTTGATAAAAGATCATGATTTGAAACTAAAGAAAAAAGAAATAATTGGAAAATATAATGTAGAAATATTACGTTGACATTAAAAATGCAATTAGATAGATAAAAACCAATAAAAATGCAAGAAATTCCTATTTTACCACAATATAACCTGATTCTTGTAAGATATGATGAGATGTGGTTGAAATCTACAAGAGTTAAGATAAGGATGTTACATGTATTGATGAAAAATATGAAAAACATGTTAAATCGAGCGCAAATTCCTTTCACCAAGTATCAATTGAGCAAGGACTCGTCAAGAATTTTCTTTTTTTTTAAAAATGAATTTTTAGATGAGGCAATACAACTATTCAAAAAGATATTTGGGATTTATTCATTTAGCCCCACATTGAGAACATCTAATAACATCAAGAATATTTCAGAAAAATCTATTGAAATTGCTGAGCAAGTTATAAAAAATAACGATACTTTTGCGTTAAGAGTTAAAAGGTCAGGAAACCACGATTATACTTCTAAAGACATTGCCATAAAGATTGGTCAAGATATCATAGATCATTTCTCAAGATCCAACATCTCACTGAAAGTAAATTTAACCAATCCCGATAAGATAATATTTATTGAAGTTAGGGATGAATTTTCTTATATTTTCACGGATGTAATTAAAACGGATTGGGGGGGTTTGCCGATAGAATCAAATAAAAAAATTGCGGTCATGGACGTGGGAAGACTCAATGACTTGCTGGCAGGGTTCTTACTCATGAGAAGGGGGGCAGAAATTTATCCCTTTCTTTTTGACGTGTCTGATGATGAAAAAATTTTTAGTCAATGGCTTGCAAATTGGAAACTAATTACAGGATTTATTCCCAGTTTTAAATTCACTCTCACTCGGATCAAGCTATCGGAGGTATTACATGAGATGATGAATTTAATTGAAGAGAAACATTTTTGTGCATCTTGTAGAATATTAAGAATGAAAATCCTTTCAAACTTATTTTCTGGAAAAAATAATGAAGGTTTGAAAGGAATTAAAGCCATCACTGATGGAATGACCTTCACGAAATCTACTCCGTGTAAGGATGAAGTTGATTTGAAAACTCTCTCACTTAACTATTTATGGTCGGGTAGCCCTATTTTTACACCGAATATCGGTTTTGACCTAAAAAATCTTGAAGAAACATGCTTTAAGATCTCTCCTGACCTTACCCATATAGATTTTTGCTCCTTTAAACCACGAGCACAGGAAAGTAGTCTTGAGGAACTTGTAAAAATATTAAATTCACCAACATTAGACAAAATAGTCACTACTTGCATTTCTAAAGTTGAAAAAATTAATATCATGTAATTTTTTATTACATAAATAAATATTTTAGAAATATTCAAATCATGGTTAAAATTGAACTTAATTTTCTCAATTTTTTTCAATATAGACTTAATAAAAGAGCACTAGAATATGAAGGTGATACCGTCGGAGATATTATTTTGAAATTCGTGAAGCAATATCGTGATCAACTTGATTCTGGATTGCTTGATAAAAAAAGGAAGAAATTAAATAAAGACATTCTAATTCTTCTTAACGGACGAAATATTGAATTTCTGGATAAATATAAAACGAGATTGAATGAAAATGACAAGCTTTATATCTCAATTCGATTAGGGGGAGGTTAATGGTTACTTATTGCCAGAAAAAATTTTGAGAATGTTCTAACTACGATTCGAGGAATTCCCTTTAACCTTCAAGTTATTTATGAAAGATTGAGAAGTTCCAAATTTATTGATACGATTTCATCCTAAAAGCAGAATAATGAATAAAAATCCAATTGAACATAGAATATGGATAAGAGTAATTGGAAATCCAATAGTAATTAGTCTTCGATAACTTAAATTTTCAACACCCGAATTCTTTGCTATTTTAAGCGTTGTAATATGAGCTGATGACCCTTGTGGAATGAGATTTCCTCCAAGATGAAGTCCAAATAGAAATACAAAAAGAAGGGGCATCTGTGGCAGTCCGATACTCATTAATGAATCAATAATAGGAAGTAAAATGAGAGTAAGGGGGGTGTTTGCAATAAAGGCAGACATGGTGCAAACGAGTAAAAATAAAAATAAGTATATTAGAACAGGTTCAATGTTTTCAAATGCAATCTGTTTAAAAATATCGCTAAACCCCGCTTCTACAAGACATCCAATAACAATATAGAGCGATATCAAGAAAAATAAGATTTCCCAATCAATATCTTTCAACATTTCACTCATTTTTTCCTTGCTAAATTTCTTGTTTACCAATATGAGAATTAAAGAAGCAATTGCAGCTGTTAAATATAATAAAGGCAAGATCAGAAATAAGCTAATTATGACGAGGATTGCAATGCTGTTGAAGTAAAATCTTTTTCGATTTTTAATCAAAACATCCATATCAATTAAATCTAAAATGAATTTTTTCTTCTGAGGATCGATAGATGGTTCTTTTCTGAGAAGAAATCTATCTACTGATATTATGACGAGAAATAAAAGGATGAAGGCAAAAATCCAATAATTTTTAATAAAAAAAAACGTATCTAAACCGTAGCGTGATGATATAATGACGTTTTCACCAGTCGCGAAAGGCGTGAGTATAGAACCAATCTTAGCACTAAGCGTCATTCCAGCTAAGTACGTGCCTGCTCTCATTTTTAAATGATGACAAAGACGAATGATGATAGGAGCTAATATGAATATGACCACGATAGAACTGATAATTGCTGACAATAACGTGGTTAATACAACAATTAGAAAAAAGAACATTCTTATTTGACCTTTCGCGACTTGAAACAATTTTACCGCAAGGAATTCTAATATATTGGAATCCACGGCAATTTTTGTAATGATACTCATGCTCAGGATAATTATGAGCGCTTTCCATTCTATATAGCCAATAAAAGATTCAATTGATATCCCATTAACTAATCCCGTGATAGTTGCAGCAATAAAAGCTCCTAATAACGAGAATGGTAAAAAATCGATTTTTTTAATCGAATAAGAAGCAATAATTATTCCAAGAACAATAAGTATGAAAATTAAAAGAGGGATATTCATGGGGTTTTCTCAACGTATGAAGTTATAAATAGATATAACGATTAAAATATTTAAATATTAAATGAAACCACCTTTGATCATAAAAAAGGGATTTCGGGAGAATTTTATCAATAACACGAGGAAAATCGAATAAATTTTTAAAATAATTTAAAATTTCTCTACATATTCACATTTGTGAATACGTTCTATTCGAGGTATTCCATAAAAAAAAATGATTTTCATTATTTTTTACCCAACATCTTATTATCATTCTGATAGGTAATTTCTAAAAAAGAATATATCTTAGATAATC
>DXJM01000488.1 GCA_019057355.1 Promethearchaeota archaeon
AAAACAATGGGGTGTTTTATATTGTAATCAAGTACTGATTATTAATTTAATTTTTATTTTTGTTATGTATTACCTAAAATTGGACACTTTTCTTTATAAGATTAGACATCGATCATCCACGAAATTCCATTCTTAAGCAATCTTTCTGTCAATTATTAGAGACCTCAAATATATTTTCGGCCCATTCGTTTATCCAGCGTGCCTAATAATATTTTCTGGCGATCATGCACGCGTAAGACATTCTCCGTAATTTGTATCAGGATTTCTTGTCCTGCCCTATTCTGATCGAAATAATATACCACGTTATTGACTTTAAAATTCCCAACACCGCTGATTTTCCGATGATAATACCCCTCATCGTCTTTCTCATGGGTTTTTCTTCCCGGTAATGTAGGAAACTTCTCGACACGTTCAGTTTCGCGTGCGGATTCGCTAGAATCCGATTGAAACGCTCCATTTTGGTGCTTAATTTTAATCGCTTTCGTGAGTTGGTTCTTGTTGATTTCTCTAATAACCCGTTCTTGATGTTCAATCCGAATGGTTTCTAACATGTCCACGATCGTTACTTTAGATCTTGGGAGGAGATCAACTTGGATTTTATATCCTTGATAAGATATCTCCCTGAATTTATTAACCGTACGAGTTTCGGTACGCTCTAAGAATTGCTGAACGTCAATGGGAGGATCTGGAAGGCGCAAGGTTCCCTGACCAAATCGATCCGCGGGTTTCTCATGGGTTCCTCCGTGAATGCGACCGTGATATTGGGCGGTTAAATAGGCGGCTAAATCCTGATTTAGCTGATTTAGCGAATAGCCGGGACATTCCTGGATTTTCTATTTTACTTCTGCGATGAATTGGTTTTCCACTGTTTCGTAAAAACGCTCAATTTTTCCTTTTCCTTGAGGGCGATAAGGCGTGGAATTGATAACCTTGATTCCATAAGCTTGGCAAAACAGCTCGAAATTATTCATTCGTTCTCCTCGTGATTTAAATTGACTGCCATTATCCACGTATATCGCTTCGGGGATCCCGTGTTGAAGAATTGCCGCATTTAACGTCAAGATCCCGTTCGATAAACGCCCATCGGAATAATAGAACATTGCAGGTATGAACCGGGAAAAGTCATCTAAGACGGCAAACCCGTGAACCCAACCAATACCCGCTAAATAGATCTTGCCTTGAATGTCCATCTGATAAAGTTGCCCCGGGCTCATCATTTCAAATCGTTCGTATCTTTCTGAAGCGTGGTTTTTTGAGGGCAATAGGTCCGAGTTCTTAAATAGTTTATAAATCGTTGACTTGGCAATGGGCGCGTTTTCCATCTGAATCCATCGATCGCGCAAGTAGGCGACACCCCACGTCGGGAATGTTCGCTTCAATTCCATTAATTGATGGCAGATTTCAGGAGCAATTCTTGTTGTTCTCTTTCTTTTAGAAGAAACGGCTCGCCTCACTGCGTCATCGGGCGATTGAATTCGCTTTTCCCTAACGGCTTGAGCAGCGTTATAAATGGTCTGACGGCACACATCAAATTTCTTGGCTAGGGTCGCGACCCTCTCCCCTCTATTAACAGCCTCCGCAATCGTAATCACTTCTAACGGAGTTAGATGTCGTTGGTCTCTCTTTTTCATTACCATGATCATTCATGAAAATTAAGTTTCAATTGTATTTAAATTCAAAAGGTTTGAGCATGAATATCACGCGTTTAAAAAGTAAAGTCCTGCAATTTATGTCCAGAATCCTTAGTTCTGCCCCTATTCTCCGCGCAGTAATGACCCACAGCTCTTTATTAATGGATCTGATTAATAATTGACAATAAATCTCCTCCTTATCTCGACAAAAAACGATTGAGGGCGATTTAGTGGTGAAGTCGCCATTTTTGACATGGTATATCACCACTCTCCAATGATATTTTACGCCAAATAAGGTGCAGGCTTAGTATTAATCGTAGATTCGTGAAACTAAGCGAAAAGGGTCCGCCAAGATCTTCCTAAAACGTTGTATGTTACGGATCAATGTAATAATTGACATCATATTTTGTCCATATTAAAAAAGTAAAAAAATTCTTAAGATTGGACAAAGAAAGCGAGGAAATGTCAAATTTTAAGTAGGACGTGAAATGATTGTGTCAAAGTATAGATATAAAAATGTCCAAATTTAAAGTGTTAATTAACACATATTATTACCCATTGAGTTTATTGCATATTGTTTAACATGAAAAAGAAAGAAAGAAGAAAGAGATTAATGTTTTTTAACATTATTCTCATTTATAGCATTTTATATAATTTTCTAAAGGCCATAGACATAATATATTGCTGAATTTGACGAGAACCGCCAACAATTTCTTGAATTCTTGATATTCCAAGATAATCATGAGTCAATAGGTTATCGCCTAAGCCGGCGCCACCCATCAAGTTGGCTGCTTCATAACAAACTTCTGAAGATAAATTCGTTGCTTGATATTTCAGTTGACTGGCTGAAGCCACCATCGCTTGTTGAATATTTGCAGGGATTTGACCTCCAAACTTCTCGGTTTTTTCGTCATATGTCTCGCAGAATTTCAACATGGCTAAGGTTAAATTTGTCGTTTTTGCCCATAAATCAGCAAGTGTGAAACCAACACCTTGGAAGGTCAAGATTATTTGATCAAATTGTTTTCTCAAATTAACATAGATTCCTGCATGAGCAAGAGCACCCCAGCATTGGGAAATTGCTCCAAATGCAATCCCTATTCTTTCGGGAACTAAGCCTTCAAAGAGATGTTCTCGACCCTTTCCTACGCCCCCTAAAATATATTCTTTTGGAACTTTAAGATTGACTAATGTTTCCTTTCCAAGATAGAGTTTAGGAACCCACGGGATATAAACTCTTTCACAATTCCATCCTTCCCAAGAAGTATTGATTAAAAATTGAGCCATCATGTTCCCGTTGTTTTGTTCTGCTGCGGCATAACAAACAGCCCATTTTGATTTTGGTGCATTCGTGTTAAAAATTTTAACACCATTAAGGATGAAACTTCCATCTCCTTGCTCATCACAGGTTGTTAATTGATGAACCGCATCAGATCCTCTTTCAGGTTCAGTAATACAAATGCAACCTGGAGCAACACCAGTAACTAAATCTTTTATGGCTTCTACTCTTACTGGAACATTTTCATGGTGTGCCGCTATGGGATTGACCGCTAAAACAGTAGCTCCGGCGCCCATTGCAAATTGAGTGTCAAAGTTGTCAATTGCAAGATATCGTAAAAAGTCTGCACACGAACCCGAATAGTCGTATACGACATCACAGGCTTCAAAATTTTGAAACCTTGTGATATATCCTTCAGCACCAAATGCAGGTATCCAATTGTATACATCTTCGTTTGGACCGTGAGTTATGTTATTTTTCTTTTCAAACCTCATGCAGAACTTTTGAACATTCTTCAAAAAGCTAAACTGTTGAGGAGAAAGTACCGTCATCAGATTGGTATTCACAAACGCATAACGATTCTTTAATGATAAAGCTTCCATTATTTCGTCATTTATTGCTTGAGCATGTTCAGATTTTGGCATTTTTTTATACTCTTTTTTTAATTTAAATTTAGACTCATATGAGTATAAGGTGCAAAATAATAATTTACTCAAAAAGATTTTGAAAAAGAATAATAAATATTGTCATAAATGAACACGGTATATCAATAAAATAGACATCTATTTCATAAAAATCATCACTAAACGTGATGAAAAAAACAAAAAATTGAATATTTTCTCAATTTTTCACATGATTTAGTTTTTATCACCATTTTCTTGAAATGGACCTTGTTTTAAAGTTAGGAGTGAAGGCATGTCATAACTTAACAAATCAGTTTTCTAAGTCTTTGTGAGAATTTTTTCCCTATTATAAGGCCCGTTTCAAATGGACAATTGCTCTTGAATTGAACAACGGAAATAAAATTTTCATCAATTCCTACTAAATTTAATATCCCAAAATCTTCTAATGATATGAGTTCATTGATTTGATAATTCC
This sequence comes from Promethearchaeota archaeon, assembly GCA_019057355.1. Classification (GTDB taxonomy): domain Archaea; phylum Asgardarchaeota; class Lokiarchaeia; order Sigyniarchaeales; family SOKP01; genus FT1-020. The sequence continues at coordinate 4,009 of DXJM01000488.1, forward strand.
CCGTGATGAATCTACCTTCAAGTAGCCTTATTATTTCAGAAAGCACGTGTGGTTGGAGGTATGAAACGATCACTCTTCCAGTTTGGGTTAATAAGGCAGAAGACACTACGAACGATGAGAAGGTATGTAATTCTCGAAAAACCATGATCAAGTCTTTTTGAATATCCTCTGAGACTAATTGCTTGCTTTTTTCAAGAATATTTTCAATATTAGTCTCGAATTCACCGTAGCGTGAAATTTCCCCATCAAATCTCTCTAATAATGATTGATCATATTTCTCAAGAAATTGTTCCTTGATTTCCATCAACTGATTTCGAAGTTCCACCAAGTTATCTGTTCGATCACTAAAAAGGGCAAATAATAACTCTTCAGTTCCACCAACACGTTCAATTTCAAAGATGAACCTGAAAACACCTACTTCAATTTCTGAGATTTCAGATGTTTTGAGCGTCTGCTTGACGAATGAAAAAATGGCACTCAAGAAACTACTAGTTAATTTCACGTTAAATAAATCTTCATATGTCTTGTAAAATATGAGTTCACCTGTATTTGCCTTCATCACGAATATACTTTTAATCATGTTCTACCAGGTTCTCTGTAATTTGTGGGGTAGTTCTTCCACCGAAATTTTTTTTTTAAATTAATTATGTATTTAAACTATTAAAATCTAAGTAATGAATAAAAAAAGGATCAAAGGAACAACTCTTTTTTTTTAAAACCCATCAAATTTGGACCATTCATCTTCGTCATCGAATTCGTCATATTCTTCAAATTCATCTTCTGAGCTCCGCTCAGTGTCTAAATCTGTTCCTTCCTCTTCTTCTGACTCTACCTCATCATCAAAACTTATTGCTTGTTCTAAATCTGTGATGCTAGCATCTGAGGCTACAACCTCTGGTATAGCTTCTTTGATCTCTCGTTTCTTTTCTACTAATTTTAGATAATCTCCGTGAATCTTAATAGTTATGGGTGTTTCCTCTTGTAATAACCTAACAACAACCTCTTCGCTACTGGAGGTATCATGAGGCATTCTCATTACAATGGCTCTTGAACCATCAAAAACACCACTTATTATTTCCACGGTATCACCAATTGAGATAAATTCCGTGACACTTCGTGGAAGGAGTACATGTTTTAATTCAGTAAGTTTGATATTCTGGACTATCCTTCCCTTAATATGGGGAATTCCCTGAACGGCTATTTGCACGTCTCTTTTTTGAGGTGCTTCAAAAAAGACATATCCTGGCAATAAAGAACTTACTATCATTGCTTTTATATCTGGAATCGTGTCTAAAATGCTAAATCTATAGAAAATTTGTCTCAAAATATTTGCTTCTTGATTGATCGTCGTTCGCACAGCAAATAAGGTTGTCATGTCCTCTTTATCTTCAGTAATCGTTAAATCATCCGTATTCAGTCCATTTTCTTCATTATCATTTTCCATTTTCCATCAATTCTTCCTTATTGAATTTAGTATTTTTTAAAATTTCTCAATAAAATAAGTACTAATATAATAATGGGATTAGAAAGTTAAAAATTTTACTTTTTTTTCATGAATCCTGATATGAGATGGTTTACAATTGAATATTATCATCTATAAGGGAATGTTATTAATATCTAAAATCTCTGGGATTTTTTTGTTACGATCAAGCCAAGCAATTTCATGGCGCATGTATCTCCATGTAATTTCACATTTACCAAGCACATCTTTTGTTTCAGTTTCCCATTCCCATGGATTAACAATAACCAAGTCTCCCTTCCTGACCCATACTCTTTTTTTTATTTTTCCACGGATCCTTCCGATTCTATGCTGCCCATCTTCACAAAAAACTTGCATTCTCTCATTTCCATAAATATCTACTACTCTAGCAAACATCTCTCCCATTCTTTTGTTGGGATATTTTACACGGGTTATTTCGGGAGTTTCTTCTTGAGCTCCACGTCTTTCTTTCCCTTTCTTCTCTTGTTTTTTTTTCTTTGCCATAATTACTATTTCAAATATACATGATTAATTTAATAGTTTACCATTTAGAAGGGTTTATTATTACGTTTTGCGGGGCTTTAAGTGAAAATGATTTTTAGAAGATTATTCAGGTATTCTTTGTTCAATGCATTTCTTTCGTTCCAAAAACAAGATGCTCGCTTGGAGGGGGTCATGATCGTTAGCATTACATGTCAGGGACTCATTTTTTTATGAAACAAAAGGATTTTTTGAGTTCAAGGTGATCTTGCCTTGTAAATTAATGAGTGCCCTGTCCCCCCTCATGATATGAGGTACCACCAGCTAGCTTCTTTCAATGGATAAATACTTTTTTTGTCTTAAAAAGATCACGCCAATTTGTGCATTTCTTGCCTTTCCACGCACTTCCTTGTCATTTGACGCTATAAAGATATTTAGTCCTCCCTCCTTGAATTCCAGGGCTTTTCGGAGTAAAAATCCATCTGTAGTTTCTCCATCCTTCTTTACACTATCTTTAAATACGAGTTGGTATTTATGTTTACTTTTTTCAAGATATGAAATGCCTGACTGGAAACCTTTGTAAAATTTCGCTGCTTTTGGTTCTCTTTCTTTTTTTGCTTCTAATTCATCAATAATCTGTTTAAATATGATGAATATTGTCCCCCCTTCCATGCGTGAATCAATATCTTCAAGATAGTGGATTTTAAATTGAAAAGGGAGAAGAATAAAATTTGCATCTAAAATGACTTGATTTTTAAAAAACGAGTTCTTAGAGTTCAAAAAGATTGTCGCTCTAATATTTTTTTGGTTAATCTATCAAAAGCAGTACCGACATTTTCTCCAGATTTACTGGAGATCTTGATATAATCAAAAAGATTAAAAGCTTCTTGAAATGATTGGGCGTAATCATCATCCACCATGATTTCATCAGCTAAATCTGTTTTAGTACCAACAAATAATACCGGAAGATCTGGATCACCCTTGCGGACAATATTTATCCATTGTTCTAGATTATCCAGCGTTATTGGTCGAGTGAGATCGAACATTAAAAGAGCACCCTTAGCACCTAAAACGTAGCTTTCAAGGAGGAACCTAAACCGTTCTTGTCCTCCAAAATCCCACAGTTGTAAAGTTGCCGCATTACCATCTACTTCAGTTTCTTTTAGAAAGAATTCCACGCCTATAGTCATTTTTGTCTCTGCACTAAATTTCCCTTCCACGTACCTGTGTAAAAGTGTTGTTTTTCCAACGCCTCCTTCCCCTGCTGTTAAAATTTTCAGTATGAACTTTTTCGGCATTTTCGTGCGATCTATTTTGTGTGTATTATCTTTTTTACTGAACTATACGATAATAGATAATAATTGTTA
>DXJM01000489.1 GCA_019057355.1 Promethearchaeota archaeon
AAAAGAATTAAAAGAAAACATTACAGATAAAACAATTTTAATATCTATAATGTTCGCCAATAATGAAATCGGAACAATAGAGCCAATTAAGGAAATAGGACAAATTGCACAAAGTCATGACATTCTTTTTCATACAGATGCGGTTCAAGCATTTGGAAAAATCCCTATTAACGTTGAAGATATGAATATTGACTTGCTATCGGCAAGTGGTCATAAAATTTATGGACCTAAGGGTGTTGGAATGCTTTACATGCGTGGGGGAGGCATTTTAAAGGAGAAAGGTAAATATATTGAACCATTACTTCATGGAGGAGGTCATGAGAGGGGATTGAGATCAGGTACAGAAAATGTTCCTGGGATTGTAGGTTTTGCAAAAGCGGTGGAACTATGCGAAAAAAATATGGAAATGGAAATGGATAACCAAGCAAGATTAAGAGACACGATAATTTCTAAAATTACTGATGATATTGAAGATGTTTTTTTAAATGGACATCCTATCGATAGATTACCAAATAATATTAATTTAGGATTTAGATATATCGAAGGAGAGTCCATACTTTTAAGTCTAGACATGGAAGGAATTTCAGTATCAACAGGTTCGGCTTGTTCATCAAAATCATTGGAAGCATCACATGTATTATTAGCAATTGGACAAAAACCAGAGGAAGCTCATGGTTCCATAAGAATATCTTTAGGTCGCTTTACTACAAAAGAAGATATTGAATATTTACTAGAAAAAGTTCCAGGGATTATTAATCGTTTACGGAAGATGTCCCCTCTTAATAAAGGAAAGAAATATTTCTTAAGAGATTCAAATATACATCCTGATGATTAAAAGCAATATTTAACTAAAAAACTACAAATATTGAAAAATGTATTCTGAAAAAGTAATGGACCATTTTAAAAATCCAAGAAATATGGGAGAAATGGAAAATGCTGATAGTATTGGAGAAGTTGGGAATGCCACATGTGGAGACTTAATGTATATCTATATTAAAGTGAAAAATAATATAATAGATGACATTTCTTTTCAAACGTTTGGGTGTGGAGCAGCAATTGCCACCTCCTCGATGATCACGGAACTAGCAAAAGGAAAAACACTAGAAGAAGGAATGAAAATCACGAGAAAAGATGTTGCTGATGCTTTAGACGGGTTACCTCCGATTAAAATGCATTGCAGTAATTTAGCAGCTGATGGCTTGCATAAAGCAATTGAAAACTATTTATCTAAAAAACAAAGCAAATAAACCTTCTATCCTTTTAAAATTTAAGATATATATTTTAATGCATTATCCAAGCTCTCTTTAATTTTATCTACTGGTTCAATTCCAATAGAAATTCTCATTAAATAGAAATCTAACCCTATTTGCTTCAAAATTTCTTTTGAATCATTATAATGTGCCATAACAACATAAGGACTAAGTAGAGTTTTTTCAGATCCTAAACTAGGCCCTTTTAAAATAGGGGCCTTAACGTGATTATAAAATTTTTCAGCTGTTATATAAGAAGAATTCTTTAAAACAAAACTGATTAAACCACTTCCACCCTTGAGATATTTTTTAGCAAGCCTATAATTGGGGTTATTTTTTAAACATGGATAATACACCTTTTCAATTTTTGGATGATGGTCTAAAAATTTTGCGATTTTAAAGCTATTATTATTGATATTTTCCATTCGTTTTTCAAAATATTTTATATTTCTCGAAAGTATTCTTATTTCATTACTATCCATTGCTATATTAGTTAATTGTTTAAGTAAACTAACCTTTTTCTTAATCTCAACATCATTTGTTATTAATACTCCTCCAATATGATTATTTTTTCCATTAAGAAATTTTGTTGTACTATGAACTACAATATCAGCGTTATAATCAAATGGATGGAAATTATAAGGAGTTGCTATGGTACTATCAACAATAACATTCACTTTTTTTTTGTGGGCAATACTTACAATTTTTTCTATATCTATTAGTTGTAATAATGGATTAGTTGGAAACTCTAAAATAATTCCTGCCGTGTTATCTTCAATAGAATCTTTTAATTTTTTCTCGAAATCCTCTGTAATAAAAAGTGTATCATTTAAACCATATTTTTTTGGCCATTTTTCTAATATTCGAATCGTATCAACATATAAGGACCCTAAAGCAATAAAGCGTGTTTTTCTCGGAGAAATTAATGAATAAATCGCAAAAAATACGGCGGACATTCCTGAAGGAAATAAAAAACAATTATCACGCCTTGTTAATTCTAATTTTGAGACTCTTTTTTTCAGAAATTTAGTTTGTTGGAATTCATATTTATTCTCCAAGACTTTCTTGGTCATCATTTTACGCGAACTTGGGATTAACCCTGCATGCCTTCTTAAAAGAACCATATCCGAGATGATGTCTGCATAAATTAAAATGATTCCAATATCATAAAGTTTATCATGAGTTATAATAATATCGATTAAATCATTATGGTCAACAAAAATGTCAGTCGGTTCTTCTACAATTAGAATTAACACTTGATTATTAGCTTTTAATTCAGGTTTAATATCTTGTTTATCAGTAATTATGACATCTGCTTCATGTATGGGAACTTTATTTATAAAATTAGGAATTCTTTGAGTAAAATATTCAAAAAAAATATTTGAAAGTCCTTCATTAATATAAAGTTTGATACCATTCTTTATGTAATAATCTAAAGCCAAAAAAATGGCAGATTCATAACTATGGCAACACAGTGTTTCGATAGCACGATATTTCTTCTTGTAAAAATCTTCTCTCATTTTAAGAAAAGGATGTGTAACAAATCGGGGATAGCCACGATTTAAAATAATTTTATGCTCTTCATAATTTATGATATCTTTAAATTCAGGGAAAATTACAGAAACCCCATGTAAGCCCCCAATTGGTTTTCCAATTTTAACAATTGCGTCATCATTTTTAGTCTTCATTTCACTTAAATTCCTTTAAAATATTAATTGCTCTGTCAATATCATCCAAATTATTGTAATAATTAAATGAAAATCGGAGAAGTTTTTTTTCTTTTGATCCTTGATAGTTTCTCAGAGAAATATATATTTTTTTAGATAATAATCTATTAAATATCAATTCTGCTCTATCATGTTCTATAGTTATTATTCCTGAACGATTTTTTAAGTTCAAAGGACTTATGATTTTAAATCCTAAATTTTGAACTTGCCCTATAAATACAGACGTGAGGAAAATAATCCTTTCTTTAATTTTTTCAATGCCAATTTTTATTTTTCCTTTTCCAATATCTTCAATTAAAGATAACCCGCCTTTCAATGCTAATAGCGCCGGAAAATTGGGAGTCCCGCCATATCCATCCATTGATTTAGTTTTTTTTATGATATTTAGATTATCATTATTTATGGAAAATGCATCAGATACACTAAGCCAACTTGAAAATGGTAATTCTTCATTAATTAAATAACGATTATTTATATAGAGAATTCCAATCCCATATCCGCAACATGCCCATTTAAGACCTGATGCAGCTAGCATGTCGATTTTTTGATTTTTTACATCTAATGGAAAGGCCCCAAAAGATTGAGTCGCATTTATGATATTTTTTATTTTTTTTTTTTCACATAGGTTTCCTAGTTTATCAAGGTCTTGTCGGAATCCCGTTAAATATTGTACGTGGCTATGAATTAGATATTTAGTGCTTGATTTAATTTTATTTTGGATGTTGTCTATACTATAAGAATTGTCTACTTGGGCTTCAATCTTCTCAGTTTTAAATCCTAATAACTTAAAAATATGAATTGAACTGGGAAATTCTCCATCGGGATAAATAATATCCTCTTTTTTTAATAACCTGGCAATAGCGTTTATACCGGAAGAGGTATTTACTAGAAATGCTATTTCATTTGAATCTGAATTCAAATATTCAGCAACCATTCTCCTGGTCTCTTCTAATTTGATAAAATATTTATCCCAAAAAATATCACCACGCCTATGTAACTCTTGAAAATATTTAATTCCTTCTTTAAAAGCGGCTTTACTCATTGGAGAACCACCAGCAGCTTTTAAATGTACCACATTTTCAAATACTGGAAATTGTTCTTTTCTTATTTCATCCCAATTTATATCCACACTAAAATCTCTCCATTTTGTTTACCATTAGAATATCTTTAACCTTTTTTTAAAATAAAAATAGCCATCCTTCCATAAAAATTTGGAAACAAGTTAGCTAAATTGTTTCTTTTTTTTTTTGGAAGAAATAGTTTTTTGTAAATATTGAAATTATAATATTTACAAGATAATAGAAATTTATTCACAGTAAGAAGTTGTTGTTTCTTACCTTCATATAATACATCCTTACCGGAATTACCTCTATTTAAGGAACCTTTTAATAAAAAAGAAATCCTATTTTTCCAATAGGCTAAATTATCAAAACTAATTATGCATTTTTTCCCTACCCGCAACATTTCTTGAATTAAATAAACGGGTTTAGAAATATCCTCGAGTGTCTGGCTTAAAATGACATAATCAAACGAATTATCTTGGAAATCCTTAAGACCTTCATTTAAATCTTCTTGAATAACAGGGATTCCATGTTCTAAGCATTTTTTAATTGAGTCAATAGAAATTTCAATACCCAATGCTTCAATATTTTTCATTGTATTCAATTCTTTAAGTAATGTCCCATCACCACATCCTAAATCTAAAACTTTACTATTCGGTTTTATTAATTCTGAAATTATTTGAAGGTCTTTTCTTTTTATCATGTACTTTTTCTCCTGTTTTAATAATCAAGATTATTTAGAAAATTTGAAACTAAAACTCGTAAATCTTCACAATCTACTAAAAATGAATCGTGTCCATAATCAATATCAATTTCAGCAAAACTTACATTAATGTTGTTTGATTTTAAGGCAAAAACCATTTCTTTTGCTTGAGATGTTGGATACAACCAGTCTGATGTAAAGGAGATTATTAAGACCTTTTTATCTCGAAGATGAGCAAAGGTTTTAAACAAGCTACCATTTTTTCTCAGGTCAAAGTAGTCTATCGCTTTTGTTATATATAAATATGAATTAGCATCAAATCGCTTGGTAAATGCCGTGCCCTTATATTGCAAGTAACTTTCTACTTGAAATTCTTCTACGAATTGAAAAATAAATTCTGGATTATGTTCCAAATTTCTCCCAAATTTTTTTTTCATTGATTCTTCACTCAGATAAGTTATATGACCAATCTGTCGGGCTAGACGTAATCCTGTCATAGGAGGAAATCCTGTATAATAGTTTCCCTTGTTCCAATTTGGATCAGAATAAATAGCTTGTCTTTGAACCTCATTAAATGCTATATTAAGTGTTGTAGCATAAGCTGCTGTTGCCATTGGAATTATTGATTGAGTGCATTCGGGATAATTTATTGCCCAGTCTAATGCTTGCATTCCACCCATACTACCGCCAGACACCGCTAATATTATTTCAATACCTAGGTTATCTACTAACAATTTAATCGATTTGACAATATCATGAATTGTTATTAAAGGAAAATCTAAGCGATATGGTTTTCCTGATTGAGGATTAATGGATGATGGCCCTGTTGATCCATAACAGCTCCCTAAAATGTTAGCACAGATAATAAAAAATTTATTTGTATCAAAAGGTTTTTTTGGACCAACCATTTCATCCCACCAACCGCCTATTTCAGTGTTATCATTATAGACATGTGAACTTCCAGATAATGCATGAAAAATTATTATCGCATTTGATTTAGATGCATTTAATTTTCCAAATATCTCATATGCTAAAGTGAATTTAGGTAAAAACTTGCCTGATTCCAGTTCAAATCGTTCATTCCATTTAAAATATTTTAATTTTTTTATTTTTTCTAAGATA
>DXJM01000490.1 GCA_019057355.1 Promethearchaeota archaeon
AATAGATTAGAGTGAGTACATGGTTCTAATAGCTGCTCAATCGCACGATTACTTTTGGTTTTTTTTTTTTTTAATGATACGGAGACCACAGAGATATAAAATATTTAAATAAAAGACGATCTTCAGATCTAATAATGCCAGTATAAAAGACTCATAAATAAATCCTATTGTAGCCAATAAACGAAGTTGTTCACTTACCATATACTAATTTTACTCAGCATTAATATTAAAGCTTTCGTCTAGAAAAAATTTATAAAAGTGGACAAATCTGGCCTACAGGAACAATGACTTATATGATTAAATATCAGAAATATGGTTAAGATTTTCCTGAAGCTTTTGAATATTATTTTTAAGTTCGGAACTTGAATTTTGTAATGAATTTATTAGTAAATCCATTTTATCAAATTCACCTTGTAATCTTGATTTCATCGAGCTCGAAAAAGAATTAATTTCTTTGGTGATATCATCTCGAAAAGAAGTTATTTCTTTTTCTAATAAAACCATTTTTTGAGACGTCGATGTTATTGATGTTTCTATATCTGTACTTATTTTTGATAATCCACTTGATGCATCTTTCATTGATATCATGGTTGCCTCTAACTCTTTCATGATGGTCTTGAAATTTTCTTCAATTACATCATTCATACCCTTAAAAATATCTTCTTTAATAGATGATACCAATTTTGAAAGTTCAATTTGCGTGTTTACCCGTTCATCAATATTAAATGAAACCCTTTCATTAAAATCTTCTATTAATTCCTCTAAATTGTTCTCAAACCATTTAGAAATCTTGGACATGCTAATTGAAATTGCCTCTCTCATTTGAATTATTGCAGCACGCAGTAAGGAGATTCCATAGAGCGTTCCTTGTTCCATTTGAGTTGTCCATTGGTTTAATTCGTAAAGGAGAGGATCTGATAAAGTGTGGAAAAGATTTTTTAGTCCCTCCTGAAAACCGAGGGCTATTGGATTTAATTTTTCAAACACTTTTTCGGTAGTTTCGTTATTAAGGTTATCAGGGAGGAGGTCTTCTGGGGCCAAAGGTATTTCCTGTAAATCTGTTGGGATAGATTTCATTTCACCTACCTCTTTGAAGAAATCTAAAGCGGGGGTTCTTAATTGAGAATCCTCAACAAATTTCATTATCCATCGAAAATAATCAAAACTAGCAGGTATCTCGACTTCATTATTAACCTCTTTTAATCCTTTGGTTCCTGAATAATATGTTTTAAATCCTAATTTATTGTTTTTTCCCATTTCTTTATGATCAAAAATAGCAAGAAAACAATTTGGAGTATATTTGTTTTGAAAGTATCGATGATTTTTAATATCGAGTTCTGTAATAGTCAAATCTTTATCAGGATGTGAACAATACCATCCTAAAACGGTATTTCCTTGTTTTATCCAAATTTGTTCTTCATTTGCAGAAAAATTTTCAATAATTTCGTGGTTTTCTTCAATATCAATATAATTCCCGTGGGTTAGGGGTAATGCCCATACAACATCCACTTGACTATTTCTTGTTTTTCCCATACACACACCAATAACTTGAGAACAAGAATCTATTGTTTTGCTTCCATGCTTCAATACATGAGTTATCATGTTTCTAAATGCTTCTTTTTTTATGTAAATTTTTTCTAATTCTGACATCTATTTCCCTCTACTTTTTTTTTTATCTTTTTTCTTTTTCTTTCCTTCTTGGCTATCTTCCTCTGTAATGTGGACTTTCTCCTTTAACTCATTATTTTCAGATTCTAATTCATTACATTTTTCTTGAAGTTGCGCATTTTTTCCTTCAAGTTCATTTATTTGATGCTCAAGGGCTTCTTTTTTTGTTTTTGTATCATTTAATTCCTTTTCTAAGCCCTCTCTCTCTTGTTCTAAATTCCTCACTTCTTGCTCTATTTTTGTTTGTTTAAAGGATAGATCATTAATTTTGTTTTCATAAGTATTCCTCTCCTTTTCTAAAATGGCCAAATTATCAATTTTACCAAGTAATTCAGGATTTGTACTCTTTAACACCTTTATTTTATTCTCTAAGGATTCATTTTTAGAATTCAAGTCTTTTACCTTCTCTTTTAAGTTAGGTATTAACTTGTTAGAACTCTTTATTGTTGAGGTTATATTATCTACATTAGATGAGCTTTCATTTAATTGATTCATAATATTATTGATATTAGCTGAAGAAGAATTGAGTTTTTCAGTTAAAAGAATATTGATTTTTTCACTTGCACCGTTTATATTATCAATTATATTGTTTTTTTCTAAATTTATCTTTTGTAAGACCTGTTCTATTTCACTATAAAGATCTTCAATCTTTATTTTTTGTTCTCGCTGTATTTCGCTATTTTGATTTAGTAGAGAGACATTTTCACTCATCGAATTATTTATTAAATCCAATGAAGGTTTTAGTTCTTGATTGAAAATTTTTTTAACATCATCTTCTAATTCTTGCTTAAAATTTTTTAAATTCACGTTAATATTTTCAAATTCTTTATCAAATCGTTCGATTCTATCAAATATATAATCATTTGTCTCATCTAATTTATATGACAAAGAAGATTTAAAATTTCTCTGTATTTTAGATATATTAGAGCTTAAAATTTGTTTTAGGGAAATTAGAGAATCTCGAATTTGGGTGTTGTTAGTGAGGATCTTTGAAACCAATTCTTGGCTCCAATGATTAAAAAAAGAAAAAAGTGGATTAAAGGTAGATACAATAAATTCTGAAGCAGAATCTTTGAATGAATTTAAAAGCTTATCAATATTCATGTCATATCTATTAATCATTAATTGGTCAGGATAAGGAATATTGACATTGTTAAATATATCTGGAGTTTCATTAATTTCCAAAATTAATGACTCTTTTGCATGAATTTTTTCAATTATTTCGATCAATTTAATGTAAAACTCAAGACTATCGGGAAGCTCAACAATTGTTTCTACTTCATACCATTTTGAAGTGATGCTTGATGGATCCTGCAATCGAAATGTTCGAAAACCATAGTCTATTTCACCAGGATTAAGCATTTTTTTTATATTATGTGCTTTTCTGAAATCATTATCTATTTCTAAGTAATTATGATCAAACACAATACCAATTCCGCTTGGATTTCTGTCTTGTCAAAACATTTGATTTTTAACATCAGTTCCAGAGAAAAAAATTGACAGGCCAGGATGACTGTGATACCATCCAACTGAAAACCAACCTAAATCACCATAATTCTCCCAAATCTCATTATCTAGTTGACCAAAAGCACCTAATTGCTCTGAAGAAAACTCTACTTCTATGGATCCTCCATGAGAAACGGGAATTGCATCCTCTACTATTACATTTTTTATTTCCTCCTCGCCCTCGAGGTGACCAATTAATACCCCCATGACTTCGTTGAATTTATTTCTATTCATTACTTTTGAGCCGAATCTCAAGACATGCAATAACATTTTATAATAAGCTAACGGTCTAATTGTTACAACGGTGTCCCCAGCCGAGGATTTCGCACTGGTAAGTGTTGACGTA
>DXJM01000491.1 GCA_019057355.1 Promethearchaeota archaeon
CGATTTTTATGGGGGGGCATCTGTGGTCGGTAAGTTATTATTGTGGAACTGCTGGAAAAGTATCTGGTGATATTATTCGACACTATATCGAGAATCAAAAAACGAAAGGGAGCGTTTCCTCCACCGACTGAAGTCGGTGGTTTCCACGCTAATATCGACATTATGAAATCATTAGAAATAAACATTGAAAAACAGTAAAAAATACCTAATATTTAGTGGTGATAATCAAAAAAATCAATCAAATAAAAGGTAATTAATTATGAATGTGTTAAAAAATCTAAAACGAATAGTGGATGGCTTTTCTAAAAGAAAGATTCAAATTGCTTTAGCTGAATCCTGTACTGGGGGCTATATCTCACACATGATAACAAATATTCCCGGAGCTTCGGCTGTTTTTGAAAGAGGGATCGTGAGCTATAGCAATAAAGCAAAGAGTGATCTATTAAAAATTGAATCAGACATGTTTGAAAAAAATGGCGCGGTATCTGAACAAGTTGCTAAAAAAATGGCGGAGAATGTTCGCTTGTTATCTAATGTAGATATAGGAGTGGGAATTACCGGAATTGCGGGTCCTTCTGGGGGTAATGAGGAAAAGCCTGTAGGCCTTGTATACATGGGATTTTCCACTGTAGAATACACCCTTATAAAAAGATGTATTTTTAAAGCGAGTAGGACGGTTTTTAAAAAGAAAGTACTAAAAGAAGTGTTATTACTACTGAAGGATTACTTGGAAAACTTCAAATAAGGTTGAGATTAAAGGTTTGATTTTTTATACATAAAAATTAACAATATTTTAAATATTATATTATTTCAATTTCAATCTCAATCAGATGAAAGTAAAAAATTCCTCAATATTGTTTATTATTCCCGACTTCTTTTTCATAGATGATTATCAACGAAAAATATATTGTAATGATATTCCGATTGGAACACTTCAATTATTATCATATTTAAAAAAAAAACTCAAAATCAAAACAGGAATAATCGATTTACGAGTAGAAAGGGAGAATGATTCAAAACTTCGAATAGATACTCCAGACGATGATAAACTAAAGGATACTTTCCTTAAAATATTAGAACTAAACGACATTCAAGAGTTCCAAAATATTGGAATTAATTGTTATACGAGTTTTCAATATCTTTATGTGGATTCACTAGCAACAATAATAAAACATGAATTTCTAGATAAAAATATCATAGTAGGAGGATACCATCCAACGGCTGTTCCCAAGGATTTTACATATCAAAATGCCCCTTACGATTTCATTCTTAGAGGGGAATCAGAAACTCTTTTACATAATTTGTTTTCTTATGAAAAGCTAAGCAAGAGAGCTCACATGAAAAAACCTCGAATTTTAACTCCTGATACATTAATTGACGTTAACAACTTGCCTCCTCCCGATTATGATACATATCTCACTAAATATCCATATAATCATGTATTTCATTTTGACATGTATGTTTCTCGAGGTTGCCCATATCAATGTGCTTTTTGTGCTGATAATTACGCTTTTAGGAGCTATAATTTCGATATCTTCAAGGAACATTTCAGCAAATTGATAGATGTAGTTGAAAAAACTAAAAAAAAACGCCCAAAAATCGCTTTTGCAGATCAATCGTTTGATAGAGTTCTCATCAACAAAAAAGTTTTAGATTATATCCTTGAAAATGAATTTCAAGAGCGATTTATTTTTTCATGCCAGAGCCGGATTGAGACCTTGGCGAATGACAATGAATTATTAAAACAATTACGAAAATCTGGTTTTATAGTGGGATATGGGTTTGAAACGGCAAATAAACATTTATTGTTAGCCATGAAAAAAACTCGTGATCCTTCAAAATATACTGAAATGATGGTAAAAATCATACATGAATACAAAATTAATGACGGCCCTTATTGCAGGCTTAATATTATTTCAGGTTTTCCAGGAGAAAACGAATCGTCATTCAAAGAAACAATAGATTTTATCAATACATATGCATTACACGAAAGCATTCAAATCAGTCCTTCACTTTTTTCAAATTATCCAAACCTTCATGTCTACAGGAACATGCAATATTATGAGAGGAGATATGGAACAAAGTTTATAAATGAATGGTGGAAAAGGCTCTCTAATCCTTTTAAGAGTTCAGTTTGTAGCCCTTCGAGTAATTATGCATTAAACAGCCTCTTGTGTGACTATAAAGAGCATTATATTCCCATCCTAAACTTTTTTCGAAAATCCAAACCAGAAATATTCACAGATTTGGTTGGATGGAAAAATTTTTATAATAAATGGCATGAAGAATTGAACCATTTCGCTTTAGAAACTCGAAATTCATCCTTTTTTTCACATGAATAATCAACCAGAGAACTCTTTAACAGTTTTTTTTGATTTAAATTGATTTTTTTAAATACCAATAAACCAATGGAAGTATTATTGTAGCATCTGAAATAACTGTAGAATATTTAGCATCTTGGCTTACTTTTCCCCAAGATATAGCTTCTTGAAGGGTTGCACCGCTTAACCCTCCTGGCTCTGGGCGATCCATAGTTATTTGTATTGCATATGATGCGGAGTTCGGACAAAATTGTAACGATTGCATGATAAAATTTTTAGGAACACCCCCGCCAATGATACATACGCCCGCTCTCTTTGCATCCCATGCCAGATCAACCATTTTAAGCATGTCTTTAAAATGGTTTAAATTTATTTTTTGGTGATGGAATCCTAATTGTAATGCTAAACCCGAATCCGTAAAAGCCGGACAAAAGATCGGTATGTCTCTTGAAGCACAAATTTTTAGGATAGAGGGTGAATTATCAGGTAATTGATCGCCTAAAAACTTTAAAAAATCACTAACAGGCATGGTGGTATCCGTGATTCTCAGGTCTTTTATGAAATCTTCAATGCCTTCGTAAGCGTTGTTTGGCAAAAATACATCATATATTCGATTCATATTTTCATCATGCAATCGCGAATCATCAACTGTATCAACCTTAACTTCTCCTTGTAAATGATGATATCCTAATGTTTCGGCTATATCATGCGTGAGAGTTGCTCCTGTTGTCACTAAAACATCTAAGAATCCATCTCGAATAAAATCATGCATTATGCCCTGCATTCCTGCCGGAATAAGTGCTCCGGCCAGGCCGAAAAATTTAACACATTCCTTATCTTCGACCATTTCTTTATATATTTCACATGCAAGCGATAATCTTTTTGCATTAAATCCCGTGTCTCTTAAATCATTAATAAGATTGGTGAAATCGCGATTTTCTGTTATTCTAAATTGATTAACATTCTTTAAGCGTTCCTTAAATTCCTTATTTGTCATTTTTTTCGTTTTGTTTTCTTTTTATGAAAGATATGAGTTCAACGATTAATTTAGCAGCTACATTTCGAGTCACTTTATTTTGAAGATCCAAGTTTGGAGCAACCTCTACTAAATCAAATCCAATAACATGAAACTTCTTTGCCAATTCTCTCAATATTTTCCACATTTCCCTGTATGAAAAACCACCTGGAATGGCATATCCCGTTGCAGGAGCAATAGATGGGTCCAAGGCATCTATATCGATGGAAATATAAAGATGGGTAATGTTTGAATCTTGAAAGAAATTGATTATATTCTCAATATATTTTTCCAGTCCTAATTCTCCTAATAAATATGCATTGAGGTGCGTTAGACCCTCATTTTTTGCATTTTCTAATTCGGGAATATCAATATCTCTCGTTCCCACGATGAGTAAATTATTATTATTCACGTTCTCTAAATCATAAACTCTATGAGAAACAGTGGCATGAGAGTAGACATTATTGTCCCATTCTTCATAAAAATCAAGATGCGAATCAAAGATTACTATTCCCAATTCACTCTTTTTCTCAAAATGCTCTTCCACAGCTTTAATTGCTGGAAAAGAACAAAAATGGTCTCCACCAATCATTACAGGTATTATATCTTTTTTTGTTCTATATATATCCCTAATAAATTCCTTGATAACCCTCAAATTAAATTCAACATCAGTTTCTTTGATCTTCACATCTCCAAGGTCTACAGCTTTTAAATCCAAGACAAGATCGCCTAATTCCGTGGTAAGCGCGATATTACTCGTAGCTTTTCGAATCTCCTCAGGTGCTATAGCTGAATTCGGCAATTTTATGGATGTCAAATAATCCCAAGGAATTCCATATATGGCAAACTTGGTATCATTATCGATTCCTTCTCCAAAGTCGAAAAAAGTCATTTCTATCACATGTTATCTAGTGTTTCTATTCCTAAAATAGTTAATCCAATTTTTATTACAATTTGAACACATTTAATGAGTAATAATCTTGCCCTTTCAAGAACCTTGTCATCTGAAAGAACTTTACAAGAATCATAGAAAGAATTAAATGATTGACACAAGGTTAATAAATATTGTGGTATTAGATGAATGCTGTATGTATTAACAGCTTGCTCGACTATTTCAGGGAAGGAATGCAAAATTTTCAGTAAATGCAATTCTTTTTCATGCTTTAATAAACTAGATTTTATGCGAGATTTAATATCTTGACTTGATTTGGAAATGATGGATTCTATCCGCGCATAACAATATTGAATATAAGGCCCAGTTTCTCCTTCAAAAGAGATAGATTCATTTGGATTGAATATGAAATCCGATTTCGGACTATATTTTAAAATAAAAAACCTTAATGCTGAATTGCCGATAACTTCGGCGCGATATTTTTTTTCTTCTTCAGAAAGGTTCGGATACCTCTCATGCACTTCTTTAAATGCTAATTGATGCATTTCTTCAACGATGTCATCGGCATCGACTATTATTCCTTCTCTACTTTTCATTTTTCCTTCTGGGAGGGATATCATGCCATAAGAAAAATGATATTTATCTTCCTTGAATCCTAACAGGTCAAGCACGGCAAATAATTGCTTGAAATAAAAGTTTTGTTCATTTCCCACGACATAAATGGAGCGATCGTAATTAAAATCTTGCTTTTTTAAAAATGCAAGATAAATGTCTTGAGTGATATATATTGATGTTCCATCACTGCGTAGTAAAACTTTGTCTTGAAGAACTCCATTTTCATTTAATCGTGCTATTATCGCTCCGTCTTCGCTTTTTTCAAAAATTCCCTTTTCTAACCCTTCAAGGATTTTTGCTTTCCCTTTCCAATAGAAATCTGATTCAAAATATTCCTTGTCAAAAGTGATATTAAATTTCTTATAGGTTTCTTTAAAGCCTTTTAATGCCCAATCATTCATTTTTTCCCACAAACGTCTCGTCTCAGGGTCATTCTGTTCCCATAACATTAACATCATTTTTATTTCATCGGATAAACTCTTGTCTCTTTCTTCTTCTTCGCTATATATCACATAAAATTGACCAACAAAATGATCTGATTTACCTTGCGGTTCTTGGTTATTCCCCCATTTTTTATATGCGAGCATGCTCTTGCAAATATGAATACCCCTATCATTGTTTAAATTGACTTGATATACACGATGACCGACATATTTTAATAAGTTTGAAGTCGTATTTCCAATTAACATGTTTCTTACATGCCCTAAATGGAGGGGTTTATTAGTATTAGGTGAGGGATATTCGATGACAATTCGTTCCAATTTTTCATCCTTATTTGTCCCACTCATAAAAGATTTTCCATACTCGTGCTGGGATTCAAATATGTTTCTTAAAATGATAGATGGCTTGATCCGAAAATTTAAATAAGAACCAATAGCTTTAACTTCGTGAAAGATTTCTGGTTTATTTATCTTTGTCTCTAATTCCTTGGCAATAACCGAGGGTGCTTTCTTTTCATGTTTAGCTAATTGGAAACATGGAAATGCATAATTAAAAAAAATATCAGGAGGAGGTAGTTCAATAAGGCTCTCAATTTCTCCTATTGATAGACCTTTCACGTGTTCCTCCAGTATTCTTGCTATAAATTTAATATCTATGTTATTCATTGAATTATATAAAACCTTTTCTTTAAGATATACCTTCTATTTCCATTAATTTACTTGAATTCAACTTGATTAAAGTATTATTATTTATGATTTATAATTAGAGGGATTTCTCTAAAATTTTATGGAATCATCCCGATTTATATTCAACACTTCCCCGTCCATAAAACGTGATGTATCTCACAAAATCTTGGAGTAGGGTTTGAAGATAAAAAACTTTTATAATTATTATATATAAATGTTACAAAAAGAAGTCATGATTTCTTGAGTGTCATTTTTTTATTAATGATAAACCTCATTTAACACTTCCTTTCATACTATGTACGACGCTACATTCAAAGTCATCATATTTGGAGATGCTGGAACCGGAAAAACTACATTGGCTCAACGGTTCTTGACCAATATTTTTAAATCAGATTCAAAAATGACCATCGGAATTGATTTTGAAGTGAAAAGCTTAGACGTCGATGGAAAAAAAATTAAGTTGCAAATTTGGGATTTTGGAGGAGAAGAAAGGTTTCGTTTTTTATTACCTAGCTACGTGCGGGGAGCGAATGGAGGATTATTTATGTATGACGTGACTGATTACTCATCTATTGCTCATATTGATGATTGGATGATGGTGGTTCATAAAGAAATAAAACCTGACCATAAATTTCCTATCCTAGTAGTAGGGGGAAAAGCAGATCTGGGAGAAGACCGAGAGGTTTCAAGTGAAGACGGAATAAGTGTATCGAGAGCAAGAGGGGTAGACGGATTTATTGAATGTTCATCGAAGGATGGAACACACGTTAACGAAACCTTTGAGGCATTGACGAGACTAATGCTTCAAAACTCAAAAATAATCTAAGATCTTGAAAGATTGATAGAGAATAAAATGAAAAATAACCTCATTTTTTATAGCACCTATGTTTCATTCTTGACAAGAGAAGAATGCATTTTTTTTACACCATGATTTAACTCAGGAGAAATTCCTAAAAAGTAATTGAATAAATTTAAAATGAACTATAGCACCTTTATTCTTCAATCGTGATGAAGGTATAAAAGAAAACGATGATAAATATTGCTGCCAAGATCGCAAGACTTGCATTGCGCATTAAATCTGATAATTCAGGACTGTATTCTAAAAAGAGATGTGATCCCATGAAGATTGCTGCTAAAATATATCCAATTATATGAGAGGTGAATTTTTTCGATTGATTCTTGCCTGAAAAATAATTCACGATCGATACTAAGACGATAATGATAAAACCGATATTATAGAACAATTTTAACACGGGTAGATCTAAATAATATAGGATTAAGAAAAATCCAAAAAGAAAAGCTTCAAAAATTCCAATATAGACTAGTGATATTTTTTGTTTGGCGTCTGAAAGAAATTGTTCATATTCACTGACACCTTTATTATTGAACATGATAAACAAGGATCCGATCGCTAAAGAGGTGCCCAAGCAATATGAAAAAGCATAGATTTGATCGAGTAAGGGAATCCACACTACTTCCCAAAGATATAAAGGTAATTTCAGATAATCAAGAGCAATATTAAATGTACAAAAAATTGGAAGGATGGCTGCCAGGATCATTAAGGGATATGTAATGATAGGGGCTCTCGACTTTTCATCCCAGTTTTTTTTTCTTATTGTAGATAATTGCCAGGCAAGTGACGCAAAACTCAGGACGGATACTATGGGAGTAATTAAGGGAAATACCCAGATGAAAAGGATAAGCATGGCATTAATGCCATAAAATATTTTAAGTCTCAAGGGTATGATATTAATCGTCTTTTCCATCGAGTCGATGGCTATTGAAAATCTCGTGGCAAATAATACCAAGAAGTAGAACCACGAAATGCTAAACGTGAGCGGGGCTAAAAAATTTGCTAAAAACACGGTTAATGCAACATCATCCGTCCACCAAACGTGAAAGTCGGTGAAAATAAAAACTAAAAAAATAATGACCGGAACGGCAACAATCGAAACCAAGATCAAGATGCGACTTAAAATTATCCCTTTTATCTCTCTAGGCATGATTCATGTAATAATCCTTTAATTCAAATATATGAAAACACGATTCAATACAAAATAAAGTCTCGAAGATTTATAAATATAGTCGTAATTCGTTCTATTTAATTAAATTAAAATCTAGATCATTCTCATATCGGGAGGAATTAAGAGCATTTGCTATATAAAATGAGTAAAAAAGGAACTGAAATTAAAAATTTTTTAAAATTAATGTTATTTCACGCTTTTTATGCGACCTTTGTCCATCTTTACAACAACGTTCCCATATTTTACCACCGATTCTCTGTGAGTTACTATAAGGATGGTAGTTTCATATTCTTCATTTATTTTTTTCAAGAGTTCCATTATCATTGTTTCACTCTCAGGATCGAGATTCCCGCTGACTTCATCACCGAATATAATTCTTGGCTTGCTCACGATAGCCCTTGCTAAGGCAACTCGTTGTTTCTCGCCTCCAGACATTTCTACGGGGTAATGGTCCTTTCTCTCGAGCATTTCCACATCTCTAAGAGCGGCAATAGCCCGGTTTTCGATTTCTTTACTACTCAAAACCGTTGGCCATAATAATGCTTCAATATTTTCCATTGCAGTAAGAGTGCTGATCAAATTATAATCTTGGAACACAAACCCTACTTTCTGTCGTCTAAGTCTTGATAATCTATCTTCCTTCGCTCGAGCAATATTTTCTCCGTCTAAAATAACTTTTCCACTATCGGGAAGGTCTAATCCACTCATAACATTTAAGAGGGTGGATTTCCCACATCCCGTGGGTCCTTGAATCATTACAAAATCTCCACTTTTAATGGATAAATTAACATCAACGAGAGCATGGATGATTGCCCCCGCCATCCTGTATTCCTTGTTAACATCAATGACTTCAATCATCGTGTCTCTATCTATTGGCATTTTTTCTCACACCTCACTCCCCTACTCGTTTAAGTGCTAACATTGGCCGTACTTTCGTGATGCGCCCGCGAGCGCCCATGTACCCGATGAATTGCACGAGTAAAAATATTAAAATCGTAAATAATACAGCCCAAAGCTTTATCAGCGGTAACCCTGATACTGGAGCACCCGGCACGTACTCTGCTTGAATGTATCCTAAAATCGCAACCCAATGGAAGAGAAATTCAACCATGATAAACAAGCCCATTAGAGTAGTGAAAAAAATATATCCTAAAATAAGTTGCGTCACATTTCCTTTTGTCCAGCCTATGCATTTTAATGTGGCCCATATCTTCCTGTTTCTGCGAACAATGATCCATGCATAAAGGAGAGTCAAGAAAATCGCCGCAAGAATTACCACCAGTAGGGGTACGACACTTGTAAATGTCAAGTTATTTGCCAAGAATTCTTCAATAACCGATTCCATGAAAAAACTTGTCATAAAGATTAACACCGTATACATGAGCGTAAAAACTATGAATGTCTTTCTTTCACGCATGCTCATTCGTACTGCCTTTTTCCAAAGTCTAAACTTCACATTAGCTCACTTTAGTTTTTTATAAAAGTTATTATTTAAATTTGTTTGGTATTATGTATATAGTAAATACAATAATAAAAAAATTAGTGAAAAAAATGTCTGATATTGAAAGCATGATTGATGACTTATTAAATACCGAGGAAAATGTATTTGGTATTGCAATCATCGGAAAAAATGGTACATTAATAACTCAAACAGAGAATTGGGATGTTTCTGGAGACTTAAATGCTATAAATGAATTATTGAAGCTCAAATTAAAGCTTGGAGAAAAAGGAATAACGAGCATTTCAATTCAAGGGATAAAATATATGATTGTGGAAAATACTGAAGAGAGGAAGATTGGAACAAATGTTACGGGAAAGGGCCATGTCATTATTGCACCCATTCCTGTTGGAGGCACGGGGGCATTAGTATGTTATATCAATCCTGCTTCGGGTCCCCGAGATGCCTTATTAAATGTACAGGAATTTGCTTTAAAGTTAAATAATTTTGTATAATTTTTTTTCCTTCTTTCCTATAGTGACCAATATTTACCCAATTCTTTTTTTAAAACTTCTTTGATTTTAGCTATCTCTTCCTCCTTTGACTCCGAAGAAAAATCTATGTATTCAAATTCTGGGCGTTCGTATTCTTCATCAAGAAGGGCCTTGATTATAGAATGAACGCAAGCAGGTACTCCGATAGGACTATACCCTCCCTCTAAAATAAATGCTATCTTACCTTGACATGTTGTTCTTGCTAAATCTAAAATCCATCTGGTAAAATTATAGTACGAATAACTTGTCAACAAGCAATTTCCTATTTTGTCATCCCAATACATGTCAAATCCACAAGCTATGATGACGAGATCTGGGCGGTATTGAGTTAGAATTGGGTGAAGGATGTCGGTAAATTCTAAGAAATCATCATCAGTGATGCCTTGTGGAACGGGAAAATTGATATTTTTTCCTAGTCCCTCTCCTTCTCCTAATTCATCAATAAATCCGATGTCTCCTTCTTCAAAATCAAATTCGTGAATTGAAAAATAAAGCACGTCTGGATCTTCATAAAAATATTGAGCGATTCCGTCTCCAAAATGGTCATCAATATCTATTATTGCAATTTTTTTGTAGTAATTCAATTTTTTCCTCAGATACAAAATAGAATTGGCGATATTGTTGAATATGCACAATCCTGATGCTTTTTCTCTTAAAGCATGATGTCCAGGAGGGCGGATCAATGCTAAGGCGTGATCCACATCACCATTCAAGACGCATTTGAGTGCTTGTAATGCGCCCCCCACTGCTTTTTTAGCCAAATAAAACGTGTCTTGCGTGATAAATACCTCGTCACCGATTATTCCATATCCAAATTTGGAGAGTCGTTTTATTGTATTGATGTGATATTGCGAATGGGCTAATTTAATGATGGACTCATCCACATTAATAGGTTCTTTAAGGATTATTCTCGAATCATTTAATAAATTTACTTTATCGAGATAATCAAGAATAGATTTTATTCTGAGAGGATGTTCATGGGCAAAAAAAGAAGTCCTGGGAAAAGGGGGAACGTTAAGAATCGCAAAATCCTCATCCGTTATAATTCCAATTTTTTTTTTCTCACTCATGACTAATAGATCAGAAGGAAAATAGAGTTTTAATCTTTCTCTTATTTTATTGATCAGGTATGGTTGCCACCGCCCTTACCCAGCCTGCACTTGCTCGAGCAATTTTAATGGGAAAGCAATAAATCGTGGCTCCGATGGGGGGCACTTTATCTAAATTTGTTAATTTCTCTATTTGAAAATATCCCCGCTCAATTCCCGCATAATGTCCTTCCCATATAATAGAGGTATCGGGTTTTTTTGCTTTTATGCTTTTCTTCCATTTTTGTGCAGTAATTATGAACGGTGCATCCCAAGACCATGCATCTGTCCCCACAACATGAACGCCTTGTCTGACGAGGTGTAATGTTGCTTCTCTTCCAACCCCCACGCCTGATAGGGTATATTTGTTTGATTCTACGTGTTCATGCGCATTGGTATGGATGCAAACAATATCTCCTTCCTGTAAGTGATGTCTTATCTCCTTTAATTTTTCATCAATATCTTTTCTTGTCATGAGATATCCTTCCTCTTTATCCGTACAATCAAAAACAATAAGCGGTCCTATTCCCCATTCTAGTGGAAATTCATCGATTGTTAGGGCTTTTCTCCCTCCAATTTCCTTATCTTGCACAGGAGCAAAATGCCATGGAGCATCCATGTGGGTTCCGCTATGTGTAGTCAATGACATGTTCTCCGTGGCCCATCCTTTTCCGTCTGGTAAGTGCAACTTGGGATTTAAATCAGGAAAAATTAAGGAAAGTTCCCGAGCTCCAGATTCATGGTCGTTATATTTAATATGAGGTTCTGTTAACGGAGGATCAAAACGCATTTCTTCGGGATTAATTATAGGAATTGAAAGATCAATAAACTTCATTACTCTTCTCCTATTAAGATAAAGAGGTTGCTAAACCTAGTTTTTTATTGTATTTAAAACATTCTTAAAAATGTGTTATTACTTATTAAAATAGGGTAATTTTGGAAAAAATGGTTGAAGTAAACCAAGAGTATTGAGGAATTTTATTCTAATTCCTTATCTCTATGCGTTAATTTCATGTCATCTTCCGTAATATCATTTAATTTTGCTATTGACGCGAGAAGGGCATCTAAAGTTATGTATGTATTCAATTCGAATTGTGGAAAGAAATTTTCTTCTACATGGCGAATTGCCTTGTTATATTGGCTGACCATATACGGTCTTCCTTCAATAATCAAATTTCCTGCATAGTTTCGATACCACTTGTTCATTCGTGCTAAGTGAGAATCTTTAAATGACGTTATAGTAAAGAGTTTCATGCCCACATCTCCCGCCTGTTGAGCATATTTTAAAATTTGGTCTGTTTCCCCACTTCCACTCATTAAAATAACAAGATCATCTTTTTTTCTTCCTCTCCAATGACCATCATAAATAACATTTATATCCTTAGAATTTTCTTTATGTAAATGACCATACCTAATAGCAATCACTCGTGCAATGATTTCATTGATACCAACTCCTTTAAAATAAACCCAATTATGATTGTCATGTTCCAAATATTCATTTATAAGCTTTATAAAATGCTCGAGAGTTTTTTCTTGTTTTCTAAGGTTCTCCAAATTAGAATGCATTCCCTCTATGGCAATATCATAAAATAGGTTATAAGAATCTAACATGTCTTGTTCGGTATAAGCATATCCCATACAGGAGCAAAAAACGGCACTTGCTTGTTCAAATTCTGTTCCTAAAGGAGCGTATTTTTTTTCATAATTAGAATTCCCTTTTATTAAAATTATGTTTTCAAATTCTTCTTTTAGTTTTTCGTTCCCCGTAATAAAAATTACATCTAATCCTTTTTTTTTGGCAAAAAGCGCGTTTTCAAGAGATTTGCCACTTCCTGAACGGGAATTCACGATAAAAATATCCCCTTTTCTTAAAGGTCTTAAATTTGCATTGCTCACTTGATTAACCCGTATGCCATAGGTGCTCTCAAGCTCATTTGTGAGCAGTAAAACACTTTGAAGCGATCTTCCCGCTCCATCAACTATAACTCTTTTGTCTTCTTTTCCATTATTCAATATATCAAGACAGTTTGCAACGACCTGCTTGTCAACATCCTTTATGGACATGACAATTCGCGAAACTAAATAGCAATAAGCATCTTTAAAAAAATCTATCATCACTTTATAAAAAAATGCATTGGTTTAAAATCTTCGATATTCATGC
>DXJM01000045.1 GCA_019057355.1 Promethearchaeota archaeon
AATTCCAAGGAAAATGAGGGGATTATTGTATCAGGGGAAAAATCGAATAAAATTATATCAAAAAGGTATTCTAAATTAAAGAAGAATCCTTTTTTAGCGGGATTTTTTTTCATCATCATGATGGAATTAGGAGATAAAAGTCAGGTATTAACCATTACCTTAGCGTCAATATATCCACATCCTTTTGAGGTATGGTTAGGATCATTTTTAGCACTAACTTGTTTAGCTTGGATGGGAGTCTTTTTTGGCGCCATCATTGCTCGAAAAGTGCCTAAATTTCATCTCAAGGTGCTTTCAATCTCAATATTTATTGTTATTGGGATCATTATTCTCATTACTTCTTTTTAATACTCTAATTCTTAGAAAATTGGAGTCGGCTAAATTAATGATAAGAGGGGGTTGGAAATGATACAAGGAAAAAAATCTATAAGAGGTGAAATGTCTTGGATGTCAAAATATCGAGTCTGTTGATTATGGGGTAAAGGGATGCTGTTTGGAAAAAGAAATTGAAAATTATGGTCAATATCATGATTAACCTTGCTCCCAGATTAACAAGGCTTTCGAAATAACCAGTGCATATGATGAAAAATTTAAAGAAATCCCATCAAAAGAGGAATATGATATTTTTTATAAAAGATATTTCTCGAAAAAGGAAAAATTTGATAAGGAGAAGCAAAAATAGAAGAAATAACATTAAAATGGAAGCGTGAAGCTTTAATTCAAAATTTTAAGAGTATTTTCTCAAATATTTTATATAATATATAATATCCTAGCATACTCCATTTAGATGTAAATATCTACCATAAGGATAAATAATCGTGTTTCTTTATATCATATAGAGAAAAAAAAATATTCACTTCTTCATTACTTGCCTAACTTACCATTCACACGAAAAGCTCGTATTTTGCTTAAAGATATTAAAAAATGTAATTTTCAGAGTAATGAACGTGTTGAATTACATTTTTATTTCTCTGAAATATGCCTTAAAACCCACAATCTATTTAAAAAAAAAAAGAAAGCGAGGAATGCAACCTGAATAAATTATTAGAAAAATTATGGGAAGATGGTAAAGAGATCATATCTCTAACGGAATTAGAAGCCAATTCTAAAGATTTATACTATAATTACAAAAACATGATTAATTATTTGGTAAAAAAGGAGGATATTGTTAAAATATTTGCTGATTTTTACTATGTTAAAAATAAAAACGAACTTGAAGCGCAAGATTTCAAAGAGAAACATTCACTAATTGACCTCGTTTCAAAATTGCTCAAATTGCTAAATATCGGGGAGTGGTATTTTGGATTGCACACAGCTTTACGATTTCATGGTATTTCATTGAAAGAGAACCCTGCAGAATGCTTGATATGTTCTAGAATGCCCTTTAATGGCAAAAAAATTGAAGTCTTAGAAAAAAAATTACAGGTTTTCATTTTTAAACCTGAATTAATTGACTTTTATATCACAAAAAATGGAATAAAATTTTCTGATCTCGAAAAAACATTTCTTGATTTCTTGTATTTATGGAAATTAAATAACATTCCAGACCATAAATTATTTCGAGTGCTAGGAAAATACCGGGATCGAATTTCTGAAGAAAAAATAAAGGAACACTCTAAAAACTACCCTCTGGATATACAGAAAATATTAAATGAATTCTATAGTTAATCGATACCACCTCAATTTTTTTGAGCTATTATTGTTTTTATAAAAAATCTATTTGGAAAATAAATTTGAGTGATATGTAAAGTACCAGTGAGGTGCATTTTTACATGATTTTAAACAAAAGAAAACACATCTTATTACAAAATAACGAAATTTTTTTTCCGCTTTTCTATATCGATAAAAATTATAAGGGGACCTTCATATTTTACATTAATCCAATGAAAAAGAAAATAATCCAAGGCATTATCGTTCAAAATTGGTAAATCATCATATTTTTTAAACTTCAAGATATCTCTATTAAAAATCTCTGAAAGATATTTTCTTTCAAAAATTAATTGATTCGTTTTTTCTTCCTCCATTTTTGCTTTAATTCCTTTAAAAGCATTTATCACTTCAGGTTTAGAAGCATTTACCTTATTCATGAATTCTTTAAACTTCTTCTTGTTATTTAAAGAACGTTCATCACTCAAAATCAAATTTAGAAACCACGTTTCAGTTTATATTATTTAAAAAAAAGATATTAGTTATTGAATAACAGATTGTAAAGGTTGCATATAAAGTTATGGCGAGATTATTTTTTTTAGTCATTCTAAAATATTCCCTTAGGGAACTCATTAATATAAATCGATCGTTAATGAAAGGCTCATTATATACTTAGTTATCAAATATCAAAATATCCGTATAAAAGTTATTTTTTAGAGGAATCGAACTTTTTAAGTTATATATCTAATATTGCGTATTAGTTACTAGTGGTAAAAACCATGCTGGAAGTCATAATTGGATTTTTTGTGATCCTTGGGATCAGTTTATTGAGTTTATTAGGAGTATTCATGATAAGCTTGAAAGAAAATACCTTAGATAGAATATTGTTCATTCTCATTGCTTTTGCAACAGGAACTATATTAGCAACAGCTTTATTCGATCTCATTCCAGAAGCCATTCATCACCTGGAAGAAATAAATGAGGGAAATAATGGTATTCCTGAAAATGTGGTATTTTTCTGTGTCATTGCAGGGTTCGTAGCTTTTTTCATAATCGAAAGATTTATCTATTGGTTTCACGGACATGCACACGAACATGAGAACAAGATGGTTTGCTATGAAAACGTCTTGAAAGGGGAAAATTATCACGTTCAAAAAGATGAACGAATAAAGCGATTTGCTCTTTTAAACTTGTTTGGAGATGGCTTGCATAATTTTTTAGATGGGGTCGTTATAATAGTTGCTTTTCTTAATGGGATTCCTACAGGCATTATCATAACGTTAGCGGTCTTTTTTCATGAACTTCCTCAAGAGATAGGGGATTTTGGGATTTTGATATATGGAGGATTTTCAAAGAATAAAGCTTTACTTTATAACTTCTTGAGCGCAATTATAGCAATTTTCGGTGGGATCTTCGGATTAATATTATCAAATGTAATTGACACCTTCAATCTTTTTATTTTAGCATTTGCAGGAGGAGGTTTTCTCTATCTTGCATCAACAGAGTTGTTACCTGAATTACTACACCAAAAAAATTTGAGAAAGTCGATACTTCAAGCACTCATCTTCATTTCTGGAATAATACTCATAATTTGCTTGGTATTACTATTGCCCCACGAATGAAACATCTACGTGAATCACTAGTTATCTCGATGCTAATACTTGGTGAAAAGCGCGATAAAAAATATCAAAATATAGCTCAATAGCAGGCACGGAACAAGCACCATGCCAAGATCATCTTCAATAAGAAACCATACTCTTAAAATGAATATAAAAAACAATATCACATGAACCAAAATCATGAGTAAAACCTTTACTGCGGGAAATTTAAGATCACTTATTATTCGATATTTATTGAGAGAGAAAACTTTCTGTAAAGATCTTATTGTGAAACCCGCTCCAGTAGCGAGAATCATAGAAGGTATTACCATAAATAAAAATGAGTAGACAGGATCAAGTAGCCCGTACCAATCAAGAAAACTCATAATTAAAATTATCAGTGAAATAGGACCTCCGATTAACAAGGTCATGAGCGTTCTTTTTAAATGCTTTTTATAGCTACAAGGCTTGCATATCCAGTCTTTCTCCGCTTTTTTATAAAATTTTGATGCACGATTATATTTATTAAACGTGTCAATTTCTCCACAAGTATCACATATTGGCATGTTACATCTACTACACGTTCTGGTTTTTAGAATGTCGGGATGATAATGGCAATATCTATACTTATCATCTTTAACATAGATGATGTTTCGCACGCTTGCTAAATAGAGTTTTAGTGTTTCAGGATCGCGTGAACCTAAATTTAACCTGATGGCATCTTGCTGATCATGAAGGTAAAAGATAACAAGATATACCGTTTTCAAATAGGCATCAT
Organism: Promethearchaeota archaeon; assembly: GCA_019057355.1. GTDB lineage: Archaea > Asgardarchaeota > Lokiarchaeia > Sigyniarchaeales > SOKP01 > FT1-020. The sequence goes on from DXJM01000045.1 coordinate 4,024, forward strand.
CACCACCCCCGGCCCATTTCATTCTCTTCTTGATCTCGAAATCTTCAATATCGCTCCATTTCACGTGTTTTTTCTTAAAGGAAAACAACTTAAACAATAGGAATCCTTCATTGGTTATTTTTGTTTTAGGTAAGCAATAGTGAAGGTATATTTCATAATATACGATTATAATCAAAACAATCACGGGGATGCTGAAAAATAATAGAAACATTGTTAAAACGTAAAAAATAAGAAATAAAACGAGCAGCCCAAAACAATGAAAGTATGCTCCCGGCATGTCAGCAAGATCAATTGACCCTCCTATCTGAAGATTGAGCTTTTCATAAATAGATTCCTTAACTTGATTAATATCTTTTTTCATTTTTTTATAATCATGTATTGTCTTCATGCCAATAACTATTCCAATTATCGTAAAACCAATTGGAATGAGATGTCCTGGAGAAAATTCATTGTATTCCGTGAACACCGTTAAAGCCAAGATCATTAAGAAAAATAAAACCCCAAAAAAAAGAACCTGTAGAATTCCAACAAATTTAGTTGTTGATGCTCTCTTTTTATTGTATTCATCGATGTGGAATGAATGCTTATTCAGATCCATGCGCAAACCATTTTCTTGAGTCTGGAATGTTCTATCATTGTTCGATGAAGCTTCCACCTGATTGTCGGTCCCTTCTTCACTAATTGGTTGACCACAATACACGCAGAACTTTTTGTCGCCATCATGGAAAATATTACATTTACTACAAAATTTCATTAATGATCCTCAAAATATTAAAAAATAAGAGATATATAT
>DXJM01000492.1 GCA_019057355.1 Promethearchaeota archaeon
AGGGGGTTGCAGCCAATACCTTGCATTTTGTCTTTGGATGTCCCCAACAAGTTATCATATAATTATAGCAAAATCAATATGTTATTGAGTATTTTTGACTTTTTCAGTGGACCCTAAATAGGTTGGGATGAGGAAGCCCATTGAGCAGTACGCTCAGTATTGATGTCTACTACTGTGATTTGGTATTCTTGGAATCTATGCTCGAGAACTGCCATCGTGTGTGCTCCTACGTAACCAGCACCGATATAAAGGATATTTTTTTTAAAAAGCCCTTTTAGGCATCCTCACTTATAATGTATTAGTGTAGTTTATCGAAGCCTTTGATTAATGATATCTGATGCCGGCTTTTTTCTATACCATTGAATTACAAGTCGAATTCCTTCCTCTAATGACATTTCCGCCTCGAAATTAATATATTCCTTCGTAAGACTTATATCCTGCATACGCCTGGGCTGGCCACCCCGTTTCAAAGGAGACCAGCTAATTTTTCCTTTGAATCCGGAAAGGTCGCTATAATTGAGGAAGAATCGTGTGTTGGAGGACATTCCTTTGGGAGCTGTAATAATACGATGACCGACAAAGCCCCAAAAGCTCACATTGGCTGGAAATCGCTATCATCCTGCTCTCCGGTTCAACATAACTCCTCTTCTTTTCTAGTGGAACAACTGCAATTTTTTTTAAGCCAATCCAATTCCACCTTGAGTTGGCCAATCTGTCTGTAAAGCTCAGCTTCAAGTTCATCATGGTCTTTTTCCACCCTTTTGCTCCGGTCAGAGAAAAGCTCAGGAGGAATCTTCAGAAGATGTTGTCTCCACATCCGAATCTGATTGGGATGAACCAAAACTGGCAATCTGTGCTAAGGTCTTTTCTCCTTTGATGGCTTCCAGAGCAACTTTGGCTTTAAATGCTACATCATGTTGTCTTCGCATGTTGACCATTTTACCATACCTCCTATAGGCTATAGCAGGCCAAAATGTACCTAATTGCATTGTCCAAAATTTGGGGATAGGCTCATTTAACACTTTTAAAACTTCCCAGTCAGCTATATTCTTTATTTCATCAAAAAATAATCAGACTTTTTGTTTTTTATTCTGGGGATAGATTTCATAAAATTGATAAGCTACCGCCATTAGCTATTTAACCTCCTTTTCATTTTGACCCGTTCTGTTCAGGTGCTTCAGGAATTAGTGACCCATGGGATCTGTATCGAGCGATATAAATGAAGGAGGAATAAAATGAAAACAAGGAGATAGAAGAGACTGAGCGATAGGAAGAAATGTGAGCGGGGGAATGGGGGACAAATTGATTAGGCAAATGGGGTAAACGGGAATTGAGCAAAATGAGTTGTTAGCTTTGAGTTGATTTGTGATCTGATCCATCATCAACATTATTCTTATGAAATTCTTCTCATGATTAGATGATAATTTTACTTATAGGAGGGGAGGGAAGTCAAGTCAGGGGTTTCTCCTTACTTTTTCCAAACTGGAATGGATAGAAAGGAGTTGAAGCAGAACCCGATTTTAAGGGTTTGTTTTATGTTTTTGTACGTATTCTAGGAAGAAGGCGAGGATGGTGAAGATCATCAGGCTCAGGATTCCGGCGATCATGACATTGTGTTTCTTTTTGGGGGAGACAGGATAGAGAGATGAGGTTGGTTCTTTGATCAGTCGAGTATAATCTATTCTTCCTTTTCTTTCATTTAAATTTTCAATTGTGTTTTCTAATTGCTTTATTCTTTTTTCTCCGTTCTCTATTTCTAAATTAAAATTCTCTTCTTCTATTTTCTTGCTGCTTAAGAGTTCATTCAATGTATTATAATATCTGAGGTTTTGTTGAATTTCATTAGAATATAGAAGCATTCCTAAGCTTTCAGTCTCACTCCTTTTTTCTTTCTTTAAATTTGAGAGTTGTTCTTTTTCTAGAATTTCAATTCTTTTCCTTGTTTCCCTCATTTCATCTTCAATCTCTTTTTTTCTTTGTTGAATAATTCTAAGCTTTTTCTTAGATACATTAGTTTCGGTCTTCAATCCTGTCTTTTCTATTTCATTTGATATTATCTGAGCGTCAATTCCTTTTATTTCAATGGCTGCTTTTCCGTCGAGTTCTCTTTTTAAATGGTTGAAAAGGGAAGTTAGAATTAATTTCGCTTTTTCAACGTCCTGTTCTCTTATGGAAATACAGACAAGCTTGGTGTCTCTCAAATTTTCTGCTCTCAACTTCGGAAATCCTTTTATGTCCAGGTTTAATTCAGCGGCAATGAGATGATTGTAAGATGCCTGGTTAATCTGGCCAGCTATTTGTTTAGGGTCGACAACCAAAACCTCTTCAAATCCTCCTTGCTCAGTTTGAATAAGAAATTTGCTGGGTTGAATGATGGCATCAATTTCCCATACACGGGGGAGAAAAAAGCTATATATCCCGACTGCCACTACTATGATGAATGTAAGAAGGATAATCATCCATTTTTTCTTCCAGAGAACATTCAAATAATCCATCAAATCAATTTCGTCTTCGTGTTCGTCCATGATGACCTCTCTTTTATTTGGATATTAAAGCTATAATATTTCAAATTAGATTTCAAGTAGAAAAGTTGGATGGTTCTAATTTTTTCTATTCATCTGGGATTGCTTCGCCTCGCTCGCAATGACATATCATCATATAATTTAAGGGTGAGCTATAGAATTTACTCAAGAAATGTGCAGTTCAATTTGTAGTTTTCATAATCATCGATTGGGACTCTCCCCACTTTAAACCAGCCTCCTTCAGGAAGAAAAGTTGCCCGAGCAATGCATTTTGACTTTTCGACAGTTTCCGCCAGTTCATCCTCCCAGAAGAAGTGGATGGTGAAGCTGTGGAAGGTCTTCGGCTTCTCTGCGATTGTCTCTTTTATGATGGCATCTGCTAATTCTTCGACTTTCTGGTTGGAAACTCTTTTCTGAATGCTAATCCAATAAAATTTGTGGATGGGTGTATATCCGATAGTTTCTGTTTTAAGTATATTGAAGGAAACACCTGTCAGCTTTCTGATTTTTTGAGCATCTACTTCAATCCCTGTAACAGATGCTGTTTCCGTTACATCCTTTTTTGATTCCTCCTTTTTACAGGATGGGCTAAAAAAAACCAGGGTAAGGATAATGAATACCAGAATGAGTTTTAAGATGATGACGGTTCTTTTCATTCTTTCCCCCTTGAATTCCGATTCTTACTGCTATTTGGCTATTCTTTATTTATCATAGATCAGAATCATTAGTCAAATTATAGAATTTTCTAGTGTGGAATTTTATTGAGTTTCAAGTGAAATAATACTCTTGTTGATTCTAGACTCAGGGATGTGTTAAATTTTTCACCTGATGGAAAGAGAATTTAAAAAAAGGGCGATCGTCCCCCTTTTTGTATTATTAACGGCATTATTATTTTACCAACAGCTAGACTCATCCTCTGAGGAATTCAGCGTCATCGCCCACTATCAGGAGAAGGTGGAAGATCGCATTCTTGCTACAGGAGATGTTGAGGTTCACTACAAAAATATAAAACTTTTTGCTGACAGGATAGATCTCAACACGGAGACCAAGGATGTTTATGCTGAAGGAAATGTTTCCGTACATTTTCCCGAAGAGGTTATCAGTTGTGAGAGTATTCGCTCCAATTTAGACTCCACTCGAGGAGAGCTTAAAGA
>DXJM01000493.1 GCA_019057355.1 Promethearchaeota archaeon
ATTTAGATTCTACAAAATTCTTTATAGTTACATTAAAACCTTTTATTTTGTAGGTAGGGGAGAATTCATCATCCAATGAACTTTAACTTATCATCTATTAAGACCTTTATCCAAGCTTAATATTATTTAAATGTGACCTTTAAAGAATTTATAAAAAATAAATTAATTATAGTGCAATATTAATGCTTGTAATTGTTCCCATAATATTTACTATATATCTTAGTCAATAGATATAAATTTTACTTTTACAGTTTGGATCTTAGTCATATATTTCGAGGTGAATCTTAATACTTAAAATTAATTGTCCAACTTGTGGTGTTGAAATAGGAGGAAATAATCGAGAAAGCGTTGAACAAAAACAAAAAGAGTATGATGCATTTATTCAAAGAGTTCGTAGAGAAAATCCAGATATTTGGATTGAAGGAGAATATGATTGGATGATTCTTGTTTAATTTAAAAGAAGAATTCACTTCAACAAAAAATATATAAAATAAAATTATTTTGAGGCGAATTATGAATAAATCAAAACCAAAAATATTGATACTTTTCTATTCCATGTATGGACATACATATAAAATGGCACGAGCAGTAGCTGAGGGAGTTCGCGAAGCTGGTGGTATTCCAATATTAATGATTGTTAAAGAATTAATGCCAGAAAAATATTGGGACGAGTCAGTAAAGAAAGCCAAAGATTTAATGAAAGATATCCCTGTTGCTGATCCTCGAACCGATTTTAGTGAGTTTGATGGTTTCATTGTCGGAACACCGACCAGGTATGGCAATATGGTTTCTCAAATGAGAAATTTTTGGGATCAAACAGGTGATGCTTGGTTAAAAGGTACTTTTATTGGAAAACCTGCGTCTGTCTTCACAAGCTCAGCTACTCAACATGGCGGTCAAGAAACGACAATAATAAGTACTATGCTAACACTTGTACACCAAGGTTTTGTCTATGTAGGACTACCATATAAGTTTCAGGAACAAATGAGGATTGATGAAATTACTGGAGGATCACCTTATGGTGCTTCTACTATAACTGGAGGTATGGGAGAAAGAATGCCTTCTGAAAATGAATTACAGCTAGCTCGACATCTTGGAAGACATCACACTGAAATTGCAATCAAACTCAGAGTTGAGCTTGAAACTTTAGAAAAAGCGTCTGAACTTAGTGAAATTGGAAAAGAAACTTCCAATCCCCATGTTTAAAAAAATAACAAGAGAAAGCTCACTCCATCTGGGAGTTATTTTTTTTTATTCTTTTTAGAATTTAAAAGCGAGTGTTCCATTTGCTATTTTTACCAGAAGGTTCTAAAGACTTAATATTTGATCGAGAAAGCTTAGATTTTCGAATTCCTTTTCAATAGATTGAAGAATTATCAATTTCTTTTGTTTTTGAGATCTCGATTAAAAAATCCTCTCATGCTTACCTATCTTCAAGGTGAGTGGGGATTCTGAAATATATAATTAAACCTTAGACTTTAGAAATCATTAGGAAAAGTCTTTTAAATAAACTTATTAACTTAGATCTTAAATTTAAAAATTTTAAGAGAGACTAGAATGTGACCTCAGAATGTAAAATCATCAAGAAAAATGCTCAACCTACAATGATCGTTCGAACAAGATCTTCTGTTAAAGATTTACCTCAGGTATTAGGACGAATATTTGGAAAAATCTTTCAATACATTCAAAACTCTGGAGCACATCCAAATGGTGCCCCTTATGTCGCATATTATAATATGGATATGGAAAGTCTAGATATAGAAATTGGGATTCCTGTAGTCAACAGACTACAAGAGAAAGATGAGATCATAGCATCTGAAATTCCTAATGGTAAATATGCAGAATATATCCATGTAGGACCTTATAATAAATTGAAGGAGTCATACATTATACTAATTGAATGGATGAAGGAGAATAATTATAATCCAATGGGTGTTGCTTATGAAATTTATTTAGATGATCCGGGAGATATGCCATCTGAAAAACTAAGGACACAAATTTTGTTCCCAACTGAGTAATTAATTGAGAAATGATATTTAATAAAGATTTGATGATAAATATGAAGAAGATGGACTTATATTATTTAAACTTGCGTTTGATTTCTCTTTAATGTCTTATTTTAATAATACTATTTATAACGTCATAAATTTTTTCTCAAATATTTGTATTAAAATTCCAATAACACACGTTTTATTAGATCTTATTATTAAGAAAGATAGAATGATGAGAAATTATTAATGTCGTTATAAATAGTATATGCAATGAATCAACATCAACTAAAAAAAAAAAATGATTAAAAATTTTAAATATACATGCATGATGATATTACGCTAATCCATACTGCTATGAAAGAACAAATTATCGCACCCAAATAGATCTTACCCGTCTTACGATAGAAAAAGATCATGACAAATATTAGAACAGCAAAGAGAGGAATAAATAGCATTAATAAAAGTTCCATTAATGGATAATGTTGAGCAAAATTTTCAAGACCTGGTACACCTGATATATTAAAAAAAGGAGCTCTTCCAAACCACATTGGAACATACTGCATCAAGATAATGACTACCAATCCACCCAATATGGCAATGGTTACTTTAAACCACCACACTGCTTGAGTTTTTATCCCCGAATCTTTTTCCTTCATTCTCATTTCACCAAGCATGAGTACACCACCGATAACTAAGAAGAATAATAGAGTAGGGATTAAATAAACCCAGAACCTAATGAATCTTGCAACGGTAAATGTTGTTAATAATGACCATATACCTCTAAAAGATACTTTAAGGAACACGTCTGCAATGAAGACCCATAGATACATCCAAGCGAAAAGAATTAGTGCTATTAATATGGTTTTACCAAGTATTTTTGGATTAGCAGATTTTACTATTCGTTTTCCAAACGATAGACCTTCTTTATCAGCTTTAGTTGCATAGGAAACGCCCATATCATAAAAGGATATATCCTTTCTTTTTTTCAACCAAGTAATTACATACCAAATGGTAAAAAGTACTGCTCCGATTCCTGTAGCAACTAATAACCAGATTGCTATAGTGCTTGTAATACCAATGTTAAACAAGGGAGTTAGAGCTTGTTGGATTATGGACGTTGCACCAGAAAGCCTAGCAAAACCCTGTGGAAGCCAGTAAGTAAAAGTTAAAAATGTTACCGCTCCTACACCGGCAGTGATGGCGGCAAAAATCCACCATGTGGACTTCTTTTGTATAATAACCTTTTCCGGTATGGGTTGATTTACATCCTTAAAGAACTTGATTCTCATCAAAAGCACGCCTAGTGGAAGTATCGACATGATTAAAAATAGGGTTGCTATTAATCCAAAAGCCTCTGAATAAATCCATACTTGTCCCGCAGGATTTGCTATAACCCAAGCTTCTGCTTCTGATTTTCCTTGAAGGGCTTGTAAAAACCAAGCAACTTTTTCTGCTATGGCTTTAGGGTTTGCAGTAAGACCTGGATGCGTCGTGGGAATGAGAGCATGTCTTCTCATCGAACCATCTGTCCATCCACCTGCAGTTAAATTATACGTGGTGTCAAAATTTGCTGTTCCCGAAAGACCATACATGGCATCAATAGCTCCTAATCCTAATGCAATCCAATCAGGAAGAGTAGTGGTGCTTCTTAGTTGAAATTCTTCCTTTTCCGCCCATATGTGAAGAACATTCTTCCATAAAGTATAATTACTAAGTCCTGCATTTAAAGTCGGGTGATAATAATATCCTGGACTAAAAGTTTCAAGAACCATAGCGTCACAATCGGAAATAATATATGGAAAGTAAAAAAATATTTCAAGGGATCCCATAGAATGTCCCATAGCACCTAAATTATCAGTATCGACGTAAGGGAGGCTCTTTAAATGAATCCACGCCGCAAAATAGCTAGAATTACCGAAATTATCCCAATTTTCTTCGAAGGATCCGTCAGAAAATCCATGTCCATTTTGATCGATACATAGGACTACAAATCCAGCTCGAGCTAATTCTATTGCTGATGGTCTATAAACGTCTTTGTCATTATTAAACCCATGGATAGCAAGGATTCCTGGGGCTTTATTCGTTTCAGTAGCGGTTAAAGGTCTATATACTTTTGCAACTAAATTTTCACCATCAAGACCGGTAAATCCGATCACTTGGACGTCAATTAATCCAAATCCACTTTGAGCGTAACTCGAAATTGAGATTGAAACTATAGATATTAACATGCAGCAAATAAATGCAATTAATGACTTGTTCTTTCCTAAATCTTTTAATTTTATATTTTTTAATTTTTCAACCATCGTCAATCGTTTTTTTTTTAAATTCATTTTTACACCAGTAAAAGTATTAATCAAATCCCTTTTACAAGTATAATTTAAAATGATTATCTATGGCATATCTTGCATCTTATAAAAAGTTTATATTAATGCAAATTTACTGACGTAATTTTATCTCATTTTGTATAAAGGGGAAAAAATAAATAATTGAGTAAATTTTAATTTTTAATCTTTTTATTTTTTTCGATTTCTTTTAGTGAATTCTTGAATTAGAGAGGCAATCCATGATAGGATTTAATTTGTCGGCGTATTTCTTCCTTAGAATTAAAGTAAATATATCCTGAATCTCTAGCCATTGCAGAAAGCGTCCACTTAAACTTGAAATTCCTCGAGTCTTCGAAGGCTGTGGGTACCATTATTAAATCAGGGC
>DXJM01000494.1 GCA_019057355.1 Promethearchaeota archaeon
CTAAGAAACTTACTTTCAACTTGATTATTTAAATTGTCGAAAAAATGTCGTTAAAAAGTTAGAGGAATAAAATTATGGCAAATGATATAATAATGGAAAAATATTCTTCTCTTACGAGAGGTGTACTATCTCCAATACAAAATAATTTGATAGTTATCTTAGAAAATAAAGGACCATTAACACGGAAAGAACTGGTTAAAGAATTAAAAACCCCTCGAACTACCATTTATGATAATTTATTGAAATTACAAAAATTAAAACAAATTCAAAAATTTACGAGAAATAATGGAAATAGAGGCCGTCCTTTAGTATTTTGGGAACTAAAACATTAAATCTCCTTTTTTTTATTATTTTACCTTTTCAAAAGAATAGTCAAATACTAAGTAATTTTGATCAAATACACTCCTTTATTTCCACTGCAAAATAAAATAAAGAATTTACTAATAGAATATTAAAGTATTACATATAAAAAGCACTTTCTTGATTTAAATTGTTAATAGTATTTAAAGAATTTTATTAATTTGTTAATTAAAGATCTCCCTTCATATCTTTAACTCTAATTAAAATTTTTCCACTGGAAATAAAGGAGTAACAAAATATGAACTATTATATTATTATAAATCATAAGTTACCTTAAAACAAAAAATGAAGAAAAAAATGGTATCGTTTAAAGAATTAGGACTATCTAATACAAAAAAAATGTTTGCTGTTGCCCAAGATAAAAAATTTGCCGTGCCAGGATATAATATTAATAATTTAGAACAATTACAGGCAATAATAATGGGTTGTGGAGAATCTGAATCACCAGTCATCATACAAATAAGTCAAGGTGCTAGGGATTATGCAAATCAAACAATGTTAAGATATTTAGCTCAAGGAGGAGTTGAAATGGCAAAAGAACAAGGATTTGACATTCCTATTGCACTTCACTTGGATCACGGAAATTCATTTGATTTATGCAAGTCCTGTATTGATAATGGTTTTTCAAGCGTGATGTACGATGGTAGCCATTTAGATTATGAAGAAAATATAAAAGTAACAAGGAAGGTTGTAGAATATGCAGCATCAAGAGATGTTAGTGTAGAAGCTGAATTAGGCGTTTTAGCCGGAATTGAAGAACATGTAAAATCGGATGTTCATAAATACACGGATCCAGATCAAGTAGAAGATTTCGTTAATCGAACTGGTTGTGATTCACTCGCCATAGCAATAGGGACTTCTCATGGTGCGTATAAATTCAAGGTTGAAAAAAGTGAAGATATTCCTGAATTACGTTTTGATATCCTTCAAGAAGTTAGAAAAAGACTAGGTAACTTTCCAATAGTATTGCATGGTTCTTCATCAGTATTGAAGGAGTATGTTGATATAATCAACCAAAATGGCGGTCAATTAGAAAAAGCTTTTGGAATTCCAGAAGAACAATTAAGAAAAGCAACGCAATTTGGTGTTAGCAAGATTAATATTGATACGGACGGAAGATTAGTGGTAACAGCGATAGTTCGAAAAATACTTACCGCGAATCCTAAAGAGTTTGATCCAAGAAAATATCTTGGCCCAGCTCGCGATGAATTGAAAAAATTGATAATCCTTAAAAATAAAAATGTGTTAGGATCGTCTGGTCAAGCGAGATATATCAAATAAATAAAGTAAAAAAAGAAAATTATTTAGGAATATAATAATATTCTTTTATTCTTTTTTGATAATCATCTTTATTACTCCCTAGTTTATTTACACGAGGTCTTTTAGAGATTGTATCTCTTCTGAAGGTAATTCCCATAATTTCTAAAAAGAGGTTGAATCCATCCCTGAGATTTTGAGGTGCTAATGCCTTCCCTTCAACTCCAGGAATACCTTGAAATACTAAAATGGAATCAGCTATAAAATCTTGGGTTATGATATCATGTTCAACAACAAAAGCGGCTTTTTTTATCTCCTCAATAGATTTTCTTATCAATTGAGCAACTTGTAATCTCATTTCAACGTCTAAAAATGCAGAGGGCTCATCTAATAAATACAGATCTGCTTTATTAGAAAGGCAATCTGCAATTGCCACTCTTTGCAATTCACCTCCACTTAATTCATTGATATATCTTTCGCTAAGGTCTGGAAGATTTAAGTTGTTAATGAGCCGTTTTTTATATGATTGGTTAAAATTAGGTGATAATTTTATCTTTGAAATGAAATCAGCCACTAGCTTTGAGTCATCTAATTTTATATATTGTGGTTTTATCGATACTTCTAGTTTATTACTACTTGAAATATCTTCAAATTCAGCCATAGATCTATTGTTCAATTCAACTGTTTTAGCTATTAAATTTATAAAAGTTGATTTTCCAATTCCATTAGGTCCTAAAATTCCAATAATTTCACCCGCATGCATGTTACTTCCGGAAACATTTAGATTAAACGTCCCTAATTTAGTATGCATGTCATTATAATCAAAGATCACATCTCCAATATCAAATAAGGATTCTTGAGGTGGTCTTTCATGAAATTTAATGGGGAATTCTCTAAATCTCACATTCTCATCTTTCAAATACCCATTTAAATAAATATTAATTCCAACTCTTACTCCTTGAGGATGTGAGATAATACCATAAACACCAGGAGTTCCATATAATAATGAAACATAATCACTTAAATAATCTAAAATTGCCAAGTCATGTTCTACTACAATTATAATCTTATTATCATTAGATAAATTTCGTATTAATTTAGCCATATTAATACGCTCGCTAACATCGAGATATGAACTTGGTTCATCAATAAGATACACATCACCATCTTTTAGATAAGCCGCAACAATTGCAACTCTTTGTAGCTCCCCACCTGAAAGTATACCAATATCATGATCAAGAATATTGGTCAAATTAAGCTGATTTGCAATGGTATCTAATTTATCTTCAGTATCGTTTTTTTTCAGGACATCATATACCTTTCCAGATACAAACTTCGGAATCGTCGTGATATCTTGGGGTTTATAAACGATCTTCATCACTTTATTCTTTAGGTCTATAAAATACTTGTGTAATTCTGAGCCTTTATAAAAATTGAGTATTTCATCATCATCGGGAGCATCATCACCAAATCTCCCAAAATTTATCTTCAAATCTCCAGAGAGAACTTTTAACATCGTACTCTTGCCCACTCCATTTTGTCCTATCAAGCCTAATACTTTTCCCTTTTTAGGAATCGCCATTCTAAAAAGAGAAAATTGGTCTTTCCCATAACGAAATGAAACATGATTTTTCAATTGATCAGGTAAATTTACAATGCTAATTGCATTGAATGGGCATTTTTTAACACAAATACCCGTTCCCGAACATAAGTTTTCGGTTATCTCTGCTTTATTTGTTTCTTTATTTATAGCAATTGTATTATCACCCGTCCTTACTCTAGGACAATATTTTATGCAAGGTTTTTCACCCAAAGGGCTACATTTATCGGGTTTACATAGATCTTTATTTACAA
>DXJM01000495.1 GCA_019057355.1 Promethearchaeota archaeon
CATAAATATCAATTAAAAAATACAAGGAGATATGTGAAAAATGTTCCAGCAAGCAGGAAGAGGATATGATATGGCGATCACTCAATTTTCTCCAGAGGGACGCTTGTTTCAAGTCGAATACGCTATTGAAGCGGTTCGAAGAGGAACAACAGCAATAGTATGCAAGAATAAAACCTCGGTCGTATTTGCGGTCGAAAAAAGAGCTTCTGACCTTCAAGCAGATACCGAGAATTCAGAGAAAATATTTAAGATTGATGACCACATTGGAGTGGCTATTGCTGGCTTGACTGCTGATGCGAGGGTTCTCATTGATAGAGCTCGTATTCAAGCACAAGTGAACCTCTTGAGTTATGATGAAGCGATTAGTGTAAAAGATTGTACTTTAAATATTTGTGAATATAAACAAGCATTTACCCAAAATGCTGGAGTAAGACCATTTGGAGTTAGCTTTCTGATTGCTGGTATTGATAAAAATGGTAAACCATCCTTGTTCTTGACAGACCCATCGGGTGCCCTATGGTCATATTATGCTTTTGCAATAGGCGCTGGAGCAACTGAAGCAAGAACTTATCTTGAAAATAACTATCGAGAAGACATGAATGAAGAAGAACTGAAATTGTTACCTGTAAAGACTTTAAAGGAACTTATGGGTGAGAATTTAAACAGCAATACTTTCGATGTTGCATTCATATTAGAAAAGGACAAGAAATTTAAATTATTAAATATAATGGAAAAAGAAGAATTATTGAAAAAAATATAATGTTTATTTTTCATTCATAAATCAAGGTAACTTTTTATCTTATAATTGGCGGCTATATTAAAGAGAAGGATGAAAAACGATTTAAAATCACTCAAAAACTAATTGGGATCGTGTTATGATAGACAGAGCAAGAATAGATTTAGGAGATTATATTATAGGACGAATTGATAAAGGTGGAAGGACTTTTGAAATGCTTATGGATCCAGAAAAGGCATGGGAAGCAAAAAAATATATTCGAGAAGAAATAAACAATCGACTCAAGGCTGGAAAAGCGCGCCCTTTAGTAAAAGACATTATAAATAATCCACATATAGATTTAGAAATGATTTTTGAAAGTTTTATTGTTTTTGAGGATTTAAAAAGAGGAAGAAAGGCAACTGATGGAGACATGGAAGCTATTTTTGATACGAATGATGGAAGAACGATTAGTGGTTACGTTTTGTTAGAAGGGGAGATTCAATGGACACAAAAACAAAGAGATGAAGAAAAAGAAAAAAAAATGAAAACGATCATTACCATAATCAGTAAAAATGCAATTAATCCTCAAAATAAAAAACCTCATCCTGTCCAACGAATTGAAAAAGCTATCGAAGAAGCCAACGTAAAAATAGATATCATGCAGAGTGCAGAAGAACAAGTTGATAATATTGTGAAGCAAATTCAGGCAATAATTCCAATTCGTATGGAACAAGTCCAAATTGCATTGAAAATCCCTTCTGCATTTACCGCCAAGGGGTATAATATTGTTGCACAGTATGGACAAATTAAGCAAGAAGAATGGCAAAAGGATGGATCTTGGGTTTCAATCGTGAGTTTACCAGCTGGGTTACAAATGGAATTGATCGATAAATTGAACAATTTAACACACGGGAGAGTTCAAATAAAACCCGTTAAGACATAGATACTATCTTTTAATTGAATCTTATTTATGTTGTTCTAAAAAAGGTTTTGATTGAATAAAATAGAACAAAACAAGTGAAATATATGGAAAATGATGAAGATGAATCCCAAGATATAGACGATTTTGAGGAAATTGTTGAAAGTGCCAAAGAAATTGTCGTGCCAGGAGAAACTTTAACTGAAGACGTGAATAATTTCATTCCTGGAAGAGGTGCAATATTTAACAGAAATAAAACAAAAATCATATCTTTATCTATAGGATTAAAGCAGGTTAGAAAAAATTATATAAATGTAATTCCTTTACGAGGGTTTTACACTCCACGTGCAGGAGATAAAGTCTTAGGAATTGTGGTTGATAAAAATCCCGTTAAATACAGGTTGGACATTAATGCAAAGGATGAAGGAATTCTTAAACCAAAAAATACCATGAAAAAAGAACGAGGAAGATTTATACGTGGTGCTGGAGGAAGAAAACCACAACAACAGGATATGGCTCCATCCTCCACAGAAGTTTATCAGATTGGAGATGTCTTAATTTTAAAAGTTCTTTCTGCAGACCGGTTGAATAGTCCCGAGCTAACAACGGTAGGAAAGTATCTTGGTAAGAAAATGGGAGGAACGATAATTTCAATAGGACCGTATTCGATACCACGAATAATCGGGCGAGGGGGTTCAATGATAAAAATGCTGAAAAATTTAACGAAATGTAACATTTTTGTCACGCAAAATGGACGAATTTGGCTAAAGGGTGAAAATATAGAATCGGAACGCTTACTTATTGAAGCTATTGAGAAAATTACTAATGAGGCTCATACGATGGGATTAACTGATAGAATTCAAGAATTTTTAGAAAGTGAAAAAAAAAAAAGAGGTATAGATTAAATGCCGTTAATTATAAAGGATGAATATCCAAAAAAGTTATTTCGAGAAGATGGGAAACGACTTGATGGTCGAGACAAACATGAATTGAGACCAATTAAAATGGAAGTAGGAGTGATAAAAAATGCTGATGGTTCTGCATATTTAGAATGGGGAAATAATAAAATCTTTGCCGCAGTTTATGGACCGAGAGATGTGCACCCTCATCACTTAGCTAAATCCGATAGAGGAATTTTGAGAATTTTTTACAGGATGGCTACTTACTCTGTATTTGAAAGAAAAAGACCTGCACCAGGACGAAGAGAAAAAGAAATTTCAATGGTTATTTCGGATTGCTTAGAGCCCGTGTTATTTCTTGAATTATATCCTGGTACGAGCTTTGAAGTGTTTATAGAAGTAATTGATGCTGATGGTGGAACAAGATGCGCTGGCACGACTGTTGCGGCTTTAGCATTAGCTGATGCTGGCATACCCATGAGAAGCTTGGTCACTAGTGTTGCATTAGGAAAAATTGATGGAGAAATTGTCGTAGATCTCTCGGGCATTGAAGATAAAGCAGGTCAAGCAGATTTGCCTTGTGCCATAACGTGGTTCAATGATCAACTCTCATTATTACAATTTGATGGAGACATGACCTTAGAGGAAATGAATAAATGCTTAGATTTAGCACCTGATATTTTGAAACGAATATATGAAATGCAATTAAATGCCTTGAAGGAGAAATATCTTAAAATCAGAGAAGAAGTCAATAAATCAGAAGAAATAGCAACTGAAGGAGGGGAACAATAAAAATGATGAATGTTAAACGAGTAATATCTGCAATTGAACGTGATTATATTCTCAATAATCTTAAAAAAGATAAGCGGATTGATGGGAGAGATTTATGGGAGTATCGTGATTTTCATATTAATGTTGATGTGGTTAAATCAGCCGAGGGATCTGCTGATGTCACTCTAGGAGATACTAGAATTATTTCCGGATTAAAATATGAAGTGGGCGAACCATTTCCTGATACACCTGACGAAGGTGTATGTACCATGATGGCTGAACTGTTGCCCTTAGCATCACCACTTTTCGAAGGAGGTCCTCCTAATGAACAATCTATAGAATTGGCAAGAGTCATTGATCGAGGGATAAGACATGCAGATTGTATCCAGACTAAAAAATTATGCATTCGAGAAAACAAGGCTGTATATATATTATTCTTAGACATGTTCGTGATGAATTATGGAGGCAACATGATTGATTGCGGTGGTGTAAGTTGTCTTGCGACCTTGATTTCAGCTCATGTTCCAGAAGGAGTATTTAATGATGAAAATGAGTTAATTTGGACTGGAAAATATCTTAATGGTAAGCATATAGTTAATGAATTACCCTTCGTCATCACCTTTGGTAAAATTGATGATATTATTTTCATGGATCCAAATCTAACTGAAGAATTGTTATCTGATGGTAGCATTTCAATTTCAGTAACAGAAAATAAGATCACATCAATTCAAAAGAGTGGATCTGCAACTTTTTCAATTGATGAGATAAAAATGCTTTGCGAAAAATCAATTGAAATAGGAAAAAAACTCAGAAAAGAATTAGATTTGTGGCAATACCTCATTCAAAAAGCATAATTTTTTTATCTTTTTTATAACTTTTTATTTTTAAATTCCTTTTCGTAAAATTAATTTAGATTCAATAATTAATGATTTGTGAGTAAAGACGTTTAGTGAATATCATGGCTAAAAAAGTTACTGTTGATGGGTCATTTGGTCCGAGATATGGATCTTCTGTAAGAAAAAAATGGCGCCTTATCGTTGAAAAGATGAGAGGAGATTTAAGATGTCCAAAGTGTCAAACAATAGGACTCGTTAATCGAGTTTCTGTAGGAATTTGGTATTGCAAAAAATGCCAGGCAAAATTTACTGGAGGCGCCTATAACATCGAAACGCTCAGAGGTGTCGAGTCTTACAGGGTTTCTAAGCGTAAACAACGAGAATTAGAAGTTGCTGAATAATAAATGGATAAAGAAAGTATTTTTTCGATTAATTCCACTATAGAATTTAAATTTAAAAATTCTCAAATCAGAGATTATTCCTATAATTCTTTTTTACCCGATTTTCATAAATTGCAAACAAAACGCTCGAAAATCATAATGGAAAAAAGGAACATTTCTTTAGTTTTTCAAATTGAATGTTTGGATATTACTGCTTTTAGAGCTACGGTAAGCGATATTATTGGGTTTGGAAAAATAATCAATAATTGTGTTGAAATATTCCAAGCATAAATAATTTATTTCTTGAAATGTTAATATAATAAATACTTGAAAAAGTGAGTGAAAATTATGGGAATGAATCTTGAAAATTTACCCGAAGACATAAGAAAAAAAATAGCCGATTTACAAAATATACAAATTCAACTGCAAAACTTTAGAAATACACATGAGTTCCTTGAATCTCAGAATCGTGATACAGAACTCTGCATTCAAGAATTAGAAAATGCAGATCAGGATACCACTGTATACAAGTCAATAGGAGGAATTTTGGTAAAATCAACTAGAGATAGATTATTGGATGAAAAGAAGAGTTTAAAGATATCTACTGAAATGAGATTAAAAACGATCAAGCAAAAGGAAGAACGTACCCTTCAAACCTTAGAACAAATGAAAAAGTCGCTTCAATCTGAAATTCAACATAATCAATAATTTCTTTCTTTATTTATGTTAAATTCTAAATTAGAGAACCTAATTTCCTTTTTAAAAACCAAGAAAATATTAATTGGGACACATGATTTAGTAGATCTTGATGGTTACGCTTCTTGCATTGTTTTAAAATATGTATTAAATCATCATTTTAACATTCATGAAGTATCCTTATTTTTTACAGAATTTTCTAAAGGAACAAGTCAATTTTTGGAAAAAATAACCAAACTTTTCCCAGGATTTGACTTTTCATGTTCAAGCCATGCAGATCTATCAAGCTTTGATTTACTGCTTCTCTTAGACATGAATAATCTCAATTTAGTTAAAATCAATGGCAAGGAAGCTGTTCCTTTTATTTATATTGATCATCATGTAGAATCTGAATCGGAATATGAGAACAATCTTTCATCTTACAATATCACGTTGAATAATTATTCCTCTACTGCTGAAATCATTTTTGATATATGTGAAATTTGTAACATAATATTACCTACTGCCTTAAAATGGCTTTTAATCTCCGCAATCCTGACAGATTCAGGATATTTTAAATATGGAAATAATCATACCGTTATTACAGCTTCAAAATTATTGGACAATGAAATAGATATCCAACAAGTGTTCTTATTAATGAAATCCGAGGAGGATATTTCAAAGAAAGTAGCTAAAATTAAAGGATTACAAAGAGTTAGGCTCCTTCGAGAAGGAAATTACCTAATTGGTGTTTCTAATGTAAGCAATTTTGAAGCAAGTGTTGCCAATGCATTATTATCAATTGGTTTTGATGTAAGTATCATCCTTGCTAAAAAAAAAGCAGAGTACAGGATTACCATGAGGGCTACAAAACAAATTTGCATGAAAACGGGATTGCATTTAGGGAAAATATTGGGGGAATTATCTATTTTAAGTGGAGGGAATGCTGGTGGTCATGATGGAGCAGCTTCATTAAATGGTCAAGAAAACCAAGAAGAAGTACTTGAAGCAATTATTGGGAAGGTTAAAGAAATAATAAATGCTTAGTATATATATAGAACTAAAAGTAATTCTTGCTTATTATAGGATGGATCTCATAAAATTTAATAATTTTTTTTATCGTTATAAAGGAAATCAGGATTATGCTTTAAATGATATCAATATCACGATTCCCGATAATAAATTCATATTATTAGCGGGGGAAACAGGTTCTGGAAAAACCAGCTTAATTAGGTGCTTGAATGGATTAATTCCACAATTTTATCCAGGGTATTATAAGGGCTCGGTTGAAATAGGTGGTGTTGACACGACATCCATATCTATAGCTAATTTATCAACAACAACGGGGATTGTATTTCAAAATCCGGAGAATCAATTAATTGCAATGAATGTGGAACATGAAATCGCTTTTGGACTAGAAAATTTAGGAATTGATAGAGAAGTAATCACTGAAAGAATAAATCAATCTGTTATGCTAACTGAAATAGAACATCTCTTACATAAAACCCCTTATGAATTAAGTGGCGGCGAACAACAGCGCGTGGCTCTGGCATCAATCCTTGCATTAGAACCAAAAATACTGGTTTTGGATGAGCCAACAGGACTGCTTGATCCATCAGTTGCTAAAAAAATATTACTTCTCTTACAAAAAATTCAAGAAGAGAAAGGTATGACGATTCTGATAAGCGAACATAGAATGGATCTAGTGTTACCCCTAGTAGATGAAATCATCCTCATGAAAAATGGGAAAGTAATCGCCCATGATACCAAAGAACACATAATCAATAGTAAAAGATTTATTGACCTGAATATATCACATCCAATTATGTTCTCTTTGTTTAGTGATCTAAGGAAAGAAGGAATTGAGATAAAAAAACTCCCTACCTCGATTCCAGAGGCTTTGGAATTATTAAAAGACTTTATCAGAGTTTAAAGGTGATACAAACGTCTCATCATGTTCCTGTAATACTTGTAAAGAATGTAGAATATACTTATCCGAATAAAACCATCGCTTTACGAGGTATTAATTTGAAGATAGCCAAGGGAGAATTCATTGCTATAATGGGAAAAAATGGTGCGGGTAAATCTACACTGATTAGAACGTTTAACGGGTTAATAAGACCTTCAAAAGGAAATGTCTTTGTTAAAGGAGAAAACGCTCAAAAACATACTATTGCAGAATTATCATCGGTCATTGGCTTAATTTTTCAAAATCCTCTCCATCAATTATTTTCTAACACCATAGAGGAGGAAATTAGATTTTCATTAAAAAACTTGAACCTTGATAAGAATGAAATTGAACGTAGAATCAATGGCACATTGGAGATATTTAATCTGGAAAAATACAGAAATAGGTCCCCCCTGAATCTCTCTGGTGGTGAAACAAAGAAACTAGCGGCAGCTTCTATCATGTGTAGGAATCCCGAAATATTGGTATTTGATGAACCAACCTTGGGGCAAGATGCTAAAGAAATAGAATTTTTTATAAATCTGATAAGAAATGAACTTAGCAAGGAAAAAACCATCATAGTCATAACACATAACGTAGAATTTGCGATAGAATACATTCCTCGTGTAATACTCATGGCTGATGGAAATATTATAGCTGACGGCCCTACCAATGAGGTTCTTACTAAAGAAATGTTAATTAATGAATCTTCTCTGGTATTACCACAAATTTATCAGTTTAATATGGCTCTAAACCTTATTGGGATACCTTCACCAAAAAATGTGTATTCAAAAAAACAAATGTTCGATTTTCTAAAGGAATATATGAAAAAAAACCAAGCAATATCAAGGAGGGTGTTTAATAACGGGATTAGACTTTCTAAATGCTTTTAAATTCATGAAACAAGATAGTTTTTTACATGAGTTAGATCCAAGAGCAAAATTACTAATGGCAGTAATCTACACGCTATGTACATTAATTTTTACAGATATAGTTCCATTGTTGATAATTTTATTAAGTTTACTTCCTCTAATTGTAAATGGAAAATTATTCAAAAAGTGGATTAAAAGCATCAAGGGGTTGTCATTTCTTTTTATAATAATCATTTTTTTAAACACCTTTTTTATATCACTTACCTTTGCGATTGCCATGATTATAAGAATCACAATCATGATATCCGCATTTTCATTATTTTTTTTGACCGTGGATCCAAATGATTTAGCTCTCTCCTTAATTTCGATGAAGATACCTTATTCTATTGCATTTTCATTTTCATTGGCATTCAGGTTTATTCCAACTATAGCAATTGAAACCGAGAATATTAAAGATGCCCAACAAAGCAGGGGCTATGAATTGCAAGCAAGCGGGATCATAAATCAGGTTAAAAATCTCTTTCCATTGTTAGTTCCCTTAATTATTTGTTCTATTAAGAGGGCTTTTAATGTGGCAGAAGCACTGGAATCAAGAGCATTTGGAAGTAATAAAAAGCGGACGCATTATTTTACGATAAAGTTTACTTGGAAGGATTGGATTTTTACCTCTTATTTACTATTATTATTGATCTTTATGATTTTTATTAGAATAAATCTCAACCTATTTCCTTTTTTAACGTGGAGCATGGATTTATGATTATTAGAAGAATCTTTGTAGAAAGTAAGTGCTTGCGATATTACGTAGGAATTGGTGGTTATGCGATAAGCTATAGCGATTATCTGAATTCTAATAATCTTACTAATCATGATGATAAGACCATACTTGACCATTTTTTTTCTCAACTCGAATCAATAGAGAATCATTTTAAAGGATCAACAATACAAATGTTTAAAGATGATTATTTGATCAATAGAGAGCATCTATTCTTAGCATGTTATCACGTACAGAAGGCATTTAGCAATAAAACTAATATAGTAAATAGAAAAAATTTAGAATTATTGCTTTATTTATCAGCAGACCGGCAAATTAAAAATGCAATTAATGCATTTGGAATCGATGTCAAGGATTTAAAAACAAATAACTTGAACTATTGCATAATGTCAACACAGGATAATTTACATGAGATTAGCAGGGCTATTTTAAAAAAAATTAATGGCACGGAACTAAATTCTGAATTTAATTTTGAAGATATTAATAAATACAACATGATCAAGGAATTCTTCCAAGTTAGGGATGCCCAAGTCAATGTACTTATGAATTCATATGATGAATTACATGATTTTGATAATATTGATCTGAGATATAAGTTTAACGCACTTTATGAGTTGGTTTGTGAAAAAATGGTTTTATTAAGCTTAGAAAAAATAAAACTTGATCATCTTTGATTGAAAGGATTTTTAACTTTTAGAACATCTTGAGATTTTAAAAAAGAAATCCCACAAATATTTCCTAATATTTCAAAGCGAATGGTAATATCTGGATTATCGAGATTGACTTTATTATCTATAACATGTGCAATTTTTTTAATAAAATCTTCTCTTTCTATAAGATCGCTCTTTCGACGTATTAATTTAATTTTAAATGAATCTTCTGGCTGAATAAATTTTTGATGATATTCTTTTATAAAAGCAATGATGATTTTCATGTTTACCTCACAAATAAAATCAATAGGAATTATTTTGAGGATATATTGAAAAAAACTTGGATCTCGATCCAAGTTTTTTCTAAGTTTTTGAATTACATCTTTAGGTTCTAATATAGTTAAACCCGAAATCAAGCCTGAATATTCTAAATTTGTAATGATCGGATATTTATCCCCACATATTAACAAGGAGAACCATAATTCTGATCTTGCATGGTTTTCATTGTAGCGCGATGTTGAAACTAACAGGTTAAAATTTCTAATAAATATCACCAAGTCACTCTAAATATTCACTCCCTATCACGTTAGAAATATCTTCCTTGGAAATCTTTCCTATTCGGAGACATTTGACTTTATTTCTCGTACAATCTATTATGGTGGTAGGAATTTTTGATATCGATTTTCCTGCATCCAATATGAGATCGATATTATTTAAAAAGGTCTTGGCTACGTCTGCACCGCTTATTGATGGATTTTCACCAGAATAATTAGCCGATGTTCCTATAATTCCTCCAAACATCCCTCTTGATTTTAAATTTCGTAATATCTCTAAAATTACACGATTTTCAGGAACACGAACTCCAATAGTATCCTGAAAAGCGGTCACTTCCATTGGAATAATGCTAGGATTTTTTCTTTTTAAAATCAAGGTTAATTGACCAGGCCAAAAATGTTCAATTAATTTTTCAGAGATATCCGTAAATATAGCAATCTTGGATGCTTCTTCACGATCTGATAATAACAATAGAAATCCCTTGTCCATGTCTCTATATTTTATCTCATATAATCGCCGAATTACCTCTGGATTAAATGGATCTCCACCCAAACCATAGACAGAATTCGTTGGAAATGCGATAATCTTTCCATCAACTATGTAATCCACAACGAGATCAATGTAATCCGCTATTTTCTCTTTATTTTTTTCTGAGAATCTTAGTAATAAACCCATTTGTGTTCCTAATAATATAGTGATGCTAAATATATAAAAAGATAAAGATAAAAAAATTAACTTTCTTGAGCGTGCAATCTGGAAGCAAGCATCTTCCAATCATTATCAATATTTTGCTGTAATTCAATTAAGCTTTGCTCTGACATTCCAGCAAATCTTTTTTGTCTTGAAAGATAGTCTATTAATGGCTTTCTTTTAGAAGGATCTAATAAAGGATGACTTTTTTTATGCATTCTCAGTATTCCGTTTTCAATTTCGTATAAAGGCCAAACACCCGTTTTTACGGCTAATCGTGCGATTTCAACCGTATCCTCACTTGGATAATTCCAACCTGGAGGACATGGTGCAAGAATGTGGATGTACTTGCATCCTTCAATTGTCTTAGCTTTTTTATATTTCTTATATATATCTAAGGGTTCACTTATCGAACATGTTGCAACATATGGTATTTCGTGTGCAGCCATTATTGCTGGAAGGTTTTTTTTATACCTCTCCTTTCCTAAAGTTGTTGTTGTTGTTTTAGCGCCATGAGGCGTGCTCGATGAGCGTTGAATGCCGGTATTCATGTATGCTTCATTGTCATAACATGTATAAATTATATTAGAATTGCGTTCAGCAGCACCGCTAAGGGCTTGGATCCCAATATCCGTGGTTCCACCATCACCCGCAAAAACGAGCGTGGTTATTTTTTCCCAATTTTTTCCTGGAAATCTGTATGCCTTAGCCTTTAAAGCTTCAGAGATTCCTGTAGCTGCGGAAGCACCTGCCGCGAAAGCCATATTTGTAAATGGAAAGTTTGGTGCGGTTTTAGGCCATAATCCAATTACAACATTCAAGCAAGATGCAGGGGTCACGAGTACGGTATTGGGACCAAGTGCTTTCATGGCCCATCTTAATGCTATTTCTAATCCACATCCCGCACAACATGAATTTCCTGGTAGAAACCATTCATTGCATGCAACTTCATCATCTAATGCTTGCTTTATTGTCACCATTTTATTTAACCTCCAGTTTTCCATGCCAAAGGGTCCCATAAAGTAAATCTTTAGGCAATTCTCCAGTTTCATTCATTTTTATTAAAATTTTTAATTGGTCTTTTTGTTGGTCTATGGTCACTTCTCTTCCTCCCAAGCCACTTATCATGGGTAGGATTTTTGCTGTTTTTTCCGTATTATGGAGTGCTGTTTTTACTTCAGAGCTGATTGGACCTCCTGTTGGGCTTCCAAATGCGGTACCACGATCCATTACCCCTAATACTTGAACTTTTTTGGCAATTTCAATAATTTCTTCTACAGGGAAGGGCCTAAAGTGCCTTAATTTAACCATTCCGATCTTATAGCCCTCTTCCCTGACTTGATCAACGGCCTCTTCCATTTGAAAAGCTAAATCTCCATAAATTAACATTGCCACATCAGCATCATCCATTTTATAATTTTGAATCAATCCGTTTCCATAATTTCTCCCAAACATCCTTTCAAATTGTTTTGCAGCGATCATTATTTTTTCCTTGGCTCTCATCATTGTTTCATGAATTTTCATCCGAAATTCATAATAGAACCCAGAAGGCATTATTAGATTTCCAAACATCATTGGACGTTCGGGATCGATGAAAATATGGGGCCATCCCTTTTCATCCGGAAGCGGTGGTAAATATTCATCCACAAGAGCCTGTTCCTCAATGATAATGGGTTTTGAAGTGTGGGATAGTATGAATCCCCCGTAAGCCACGAATTTAGGTAATAATATGTCATGATCTTCACAAACCTTATATGACATCAATATCTCATCGTATATTTCTTGATGAGTTGCACAAAATGAGGTTATCCAACCCGTGTCTCTTTGAGATAAAACATCTGTAAAATCCGCCCATATATTCCATGGAGGGGCGGGACCTCTTGAGGCTATTGCCATTACAATAGGTAATCTCGTCCCTGCAACCCAATGAAGCATTTCGTTCATGTAAAAAAGTCCTTGCCCTGATGTTGCCGTGAATGTTCTCGTTCCTGTCATGCTTGCACCAACCATTGATGCCATGACGCTGTGTTCACTTTCAACCTTGATATATTGAGTTCCGGGCATTAAACCTTGATCTACAAATTCAGAGAGTTTTTCAACTACCGTCGTCTGGGGAGTAATGGGGTAGGCACTTATTACCTGAACCCTAGAAGATTTGGCCGCATAGGCTGCGGCTTCATTTCCTTTAATTATTTTATTTTCTTTATTTTGGAGAAACTCTTTTTTTATATCACTCACCATTGAGGTCATCCTCTCTTTTAAATTCAATATTTTTTGTCGGACATTCCTTTGCACATATCCCACATCCTTTACAGTATTGTAAATCTATATCGAACGATCCATCTTCTTTTTTTTTTATCGTACCTTCTGGGCAATACATCCAACAAATTCCACATCTATTACAGCCTTCTTGATTAATTATGGGACGAAAAATTCGCCAATCACCGGTAGAACCTATTGATCCCTCGATAGGAAAAGAAATTGGAATTGGAGGTAATTCTTTCCAATTTTTATATACTTGAACAAGAGGTCTTTTTTCACGAGATTTATTTATATCTTTCCATTTTTCTGTGTTTGACATTACTTGACCTCCTTCACTTCCTCAAATGCATCTCTTGCAACAGCCATATTTTTTGCAATTTTGCTTTCTCCAAATACTTTTTTCAACACTTTTTCTATGGTCTCTAGATCATAGTATCCCGTGACCTTTCCAAAGGCTCCTAACATTGGTATGTTCAATATTGGACCACTTGAATGCATGAATCCTCGTTTGATACAAATTCCTGTGGCATCTACTATAAAAATTCGGATATTGTTTGGTAATCCATCTCTATTAATAGGAATTGGACTATCAGCTAAAATAGTCACTCCTTCCTTGATGGTTTCTTTGATTCTCGGCATCTCCAATAGCGATGTATCGAAAATAATCATAAAATCAGGGTTTTTTACACTGTCATAGGTCCTAATTATTTTATGTTTTGATACTTTTGTAAACGCCATTATTGGTGCTCCACGTCGCTCAGCGCCTATTATTGGAATAGCTATAGCATCTGCAAATCCTTTTTCATAGGCCATTTCCGCTAATAATTGACTTGCTGTAATGGCCGTCTGACCTCCACGCCCATGAAAAGAGATTTCAATAATCTTTTCTGTTTCTGTCAACTTTTTTCCTGCTTTTATTTTTTAATTTTGAAATAATTTACCCGTGCAACCAATAAAAAAAAGAAAATATAGATTTTTTATTGGTCGCTTTTATAAAATTACTACTACGTCTAATGAGAGTAAAGTAATTGAACCTAATATAAAGTTTAGTTGCGTTGATGGTTTGTTTGAAGAAACTTCCATAGAATTCCAACTTTATATTATGAGTTAAAATCATTTTAATAAGTGATATCTTACTAAAATAAAATTCAGAAATCTTAAAAATTTTACTATTGAGAATCAAAATCATTTATACTAATCTTTAATTAATGGGTAATATACATGTCTGAGAAAGCAAAAGAATTTGAAGAATCATTTTCTTTTAATTGTCCTTCATGTAACCAAGGGCAAATTAACATGACTAAAGTCATTTATGATCTAAAGGATGGGGATCAAATCCTGATTCTGAGTTTTAAATGTGAAAATTGTGCATTTTCAACGAGTGATGTTATTCCATTATCTACAAATATGAAACCTGGAATCCTAACACTCAAAATTAAGAATATACATGATCTTCAATCAAAAATTTATCGCTCTCCAACAGGAAAGCTAGAGATTCCCGAATTAGAATTGGTTGTAGATCCCGGTCCAAGAGCAGATTTTTATTTTACTAATGTAGAGGGTGTTTTATTCCGATTTGAAAGAGCCGTAATGATTTATCGAAAGAATCTTGAAAAAGATGATGCCCAAGTAAAAGAAATTGATACCATTTTAGATGATTTGAAAAAAGCCATGCGTGGAGATCTTCCATTTACCTTAAAAATAACGGATCTAACCGGAGGAAGTTATGTCATCCCTCAAGAAGGAACTGATTATTTATTCGAACCTCAAGATTACGATGATAATGACAAAAATTTTGATATTCAAATTTCATAATGTCGATATTAGGCGTGGAAACCACCGACTTCAGTCGGTGGAGGAAACGCTCCCTCTCGTTTTTTGATTCTCGATATA